>CAZONK010000275.1:0-1614 GCA_964581095.1 uncultured Roseivirgaceae bacterium | reverse complement strand
AGGACGCCAGGTTTTCATCCTGGTAACAGGGGTTCGATTCCCCTACGGACTACAATAAAAGCCCTGTACAACGTTGTATGGGGCTTTTTTGTATAAGTAGATCAAAAGGGGAATCGAACACTATAAAAATCAAACTAGCAGTTTTTGACGCCAGCCCTACAGGCTCGCCCTTTGCTAAATTGATCCCACCGGATCAATTTTTAACGCAAAGTCGCCCCTACGGACTACTTTGACCTGAAGTGGATTCAATTCTACTTCAGGTCTTTTTTTGTCTTGATTTTATTAAACATTAGGGAATCGAACATTGATTATTTCAGTCAGTAATAGTGGATATGCTTACCCTGCATTCTGGTCTTAATCTAAATTGCTCCACAGGACCAATTTTTTACGTTTAATCCCCCGCTACGGACTACGAAAAAGGCTCATACAATGTGTATGAGCCTTTTTTATGTTGCAGGGGTTTAATTGCTATTACAGTTTTAACTAAAATTTCCCTTCATCCACATCTTTCAAAAACTTCACCATACCTTCAATATATGTTTTCTGGTCGTCATACTGCGAGAAGTGGCTGCCGTTTTCACAATACAAAAAACGCCCGTCCTGGACCTGGGTTGCCATCCACTTCATATGCTCCGGATCCATCGAATCATATTGGCTGCCAATGGTGAGCGTGGGTACAGCAATTTTATTCAAATCAGCTTTCCTGTCCCAATTCCTGAGTGTCGCATTTCCTGTAATCCCAAATTCTGAGTATCCCTGCATGTGCACATATACATTGGGGTTTAAATGCTTAAACGTGCGGTTGACAGATTCAGGCCATTCATCCAGTGGCATCCGCAATATATGTTCGGTGTAATGGTGCTGAAATAACAATTCGGAATAGCGGGGATTTTCAAAATCTTCTTCTGCCTCAATCTTCTGTATCTCTGCAAATACTTCCGGATCCATTTGTGGCCCAAGAACCTCCTGCGCATACTGATTGTATTCAGGAATGCTGGAAACCATATTGGATATAATTAACCCTTTGAGATTTTCCTGGTATTTTAATGCATATTCAAGGGCAAGAATCCCTCCCCATGATTGACCAAGCAAGTAAAAATTGTCACTATTTAAGCCCAGCGCAATCCTCACCTGCTCTACTTCCTCAACAAACCTTTCGGTAGTCCATAACAAAGTATCATCAGGTTGATCACTATAGTAAGATCCCAACTGATCGTAGTAATAATACTCAATACCTTCTGCAGGAAGATAGCCGTCGAAGCACTCATACAACTCGTGGGTAGCTCCCGGCCCGCCATGTAGAAGCAGTAGTTTGATCTTTGGATTGTTTCCAACCCGCTTTGTCCATACTTTAAAGTCGCCCACTGGAGTGGTAATGGGAATCATACGAATTCCCCCGGTAAATTGATCATCCATTCCTGAATAATCCAGGTAATTTATATTTAAATTCACCGTATCCGGTGATTCGCAACTATTTAATATAAAAATAACTGCGAGAAGAGGAAAAGTAAGTCTGAATTTCATAGGTATTGAATATTTCATTAAGCAACAAGATAATCGATGCTTCACAAAAAATCAATCCTTTCCAGATTATTGATTTGATAGATTTGCCTT
>CAZONK010000274.1:0-1654 GCA_964581095.1 uncultured Roseivirgaceae bacterium | reverse complement strand
CGAACTTTCATCCAGCAAGCTGAAAACATCATCATGCAAAAGTGTGTTCACCTCTCTGCCTGCAAGGATATCCCCCCTTTCAGATTTGAATTTATCAATACCCGGAACCTGGTCTTCTGTAATAAATGCGAGCTCTTTATCACTGTAGATAACAGGACTGACGTGGGTGCTGGACTCAATTGCATTAAGTACGTACTGCAATGTTGGGATCAGTTCCTCATCCACATAGATATATTTCATCCCGGGGGAAGATTGTTCCGGGAATGCTTTGTCCACCACCAGAATCCAGTTTCTGTGCCCCAGCATGTGCAGGTCCTCTTCCAATACCTTTTGCCAGGAGTCTGCCTCCTCCGGGTGGAGTGCAGGATTATTTTGATTGCATGAATTTGGCAGACTGGCCAGTGCTAAAAATAGTATTGGGAGCAAAGTTCCCCTCATAAAAATTCCGGAATATTTCATAAAGGTCATTTTTTCGGATTTGTTAGTTGGTTGGATCACTCAAATATACCGAAAATCGTTGTGATGAACCGATTGCAGAAAGATAATCATAACTTACCAGTTAAATTCCCGCCCAATCATGAAACGAAGGACCTTTATTCAGATAATAGGAGCAGGAGTGACTGCTGTTCAGTTAGCACCAATGGTTTTAAGAGGACAAGGCAGGAAATCATACTCCATTCGATTGGGAGGACCGGTTTTTGATCCCTATGAGGATCCCGGGCAATGGGTAGAACTATTGAAACGTTTGGGTTACAGGGCGGCCTACTGTCCGGTCAATCCCGGTGTTGATGAGCAATTGATCAAAGCCTATGAACGTGAGGCCATGCAGCATGATATTGTCATTGCCGAAGTTGGGGCCTGGAGCAATCTCATTAGTCCGAATGCCAAAGAAGCATCCGATGCCATTGAGAAATGTATCCATGGATTGCATTTGGCCGATCAGATTGGAGCCAGGTGTTGCGTGAATGTAAGTGGCTCCAGGAATGAAGAGCACTGGGCCGGCCCTCATAAGGATAATCTAACACCGGAAACTTTTGATCTGGTGGTGGAAATTACCCGTAAGATTATCGATGCTGTAAAACCAAAACGCTCCTTTTTTGCCCTTGAAGCCATGCCCTGGGCGTTCCCCGATTCCACTGAAACCTATCTACAACTGCTCAAAGCCATTGATCGTCCACATTTCGGTGTGCATCTCGATCCTGTCAATATGATCACCTCACCCAGGGACTATTTCAACAATGGAGCACTGATCAAAGAGATGTTTGCAAAGCTGGGACCCCATATTAAAAGCTGTCATGCCAAAGACACAACCCTGAGGGAAGACAATTACATCCCCCAACTTGATGAGTTAAGGGCCGGACTGGGAAAACTGGATTATGTGGTCTACCTGATGGAGCTTGCAAAACTTAATGATGTTCCCCTGATGATGGAACACCTGGAAACAGCTGAAGAATATGAATTGGCTGCCAGCCATATCCGTTCTGTGGGGAAATCCTTGAATATTACTTTGTAATTAAATCCACCAAATCATCAACTGCTCTCCGGGGATTTTAGATTACAGAGAGGAAAATTCATTCGGATTGTATAGGAATCCTCATGGCAGACTACTGGCACTTTTAGTGTTATAGCAGCACACCATTGACCACCGGGAATT
>CAZONK010000273.1:0-1976 GCA_964581095.1 uncultured Roseivirgaceae bacterium | reverse complement strand
GACTGCTCTAATGATTTGCTTCATTTTGTGATGTTTTAGTTATGTTTAATTTTTATCAATATCCTGACCTGGGAGGACGGAAGGCACTTAATTCAACCAGGGGGTTGAGCTCAGAAGCCTTGCTGCGCATGGTTTCTGCCTCCTTCTTTTTCCCAAGACCCTCCAATGCCAGTGATTGTACGTACAATGAAATTGCCGGTCCTGATTTGTTGGTTAATTGGGTTAGGGCATCGAGCATCTTCTCATAGATCACCTTTGCTTCCTGCTTCTCTTTTAATGCCTCCAGTGCCCTGGCACGATAAAACTGGTAAGCATTACCATCCGCGACCCTGTCAGCAACAACAACCTTAAAGTATTCCCTGGCCTGCTCTGTTTTGCCCAGTGCTTCCAATGCTATTCCGATCTTATAATTTTTCCTTGCATGGACGGTATTGGGCTGCTCAGCAACCTCAAGATGTTCAGGATAGAGCAATGATTGTTTAAAATACCAGAGAGCTCTTTCAACATTTCCCTTTTCAAACTCACTATCCCCCTGCTTAATATTACCCTGTACCCACAATTGGTGAATCCCATATTTTCCTTCCCAGGAGTTAAAATGGGTTGTGTTCAATAGTTTTAATGCCTCACTGTTTCTTCCTGTTAGTACATAAAGTTCAACCAATTGTGATACGGCTTGATTGTATTCCAGCACTACGTCAATATGATCTTCAAAAAGTCCGATCTGATCCCTGTAAGGGCTCTTCAGTTCTTTATTAATCAAGCCCAGTTCAACGATTGCTTTACCCGCTGTTGGGTCCGCTTTGACTGCTGCCTGATATGCTTCTTGAGCTTTAAGGAGATCATTCTGCTCATGATACACCTGTCCAAGATTTCTCTGTGCCACTGCATTCAGGGGATTCAAAACAACGGATTGTTCCCAGTGAACTGCCGCCTCCTTTAAACGTGAATTCTTTTTCAACAGGAACCCCAGAAGATAATGTGCCATCGCATCTTCAGGATTTTCCGACAATGCCCATTCCAGTACAGGAAAGGTCTCCGGACGATGTGGAAAACAGTATTTCGGGTTCACACCGGAAGCTTTTGATTGTAAGTTTCGGGCATTGTCAAATTTCCCCAACAGGGAATTGTAATAAGCCTGGTAATAGTATACCAGGGGTGAACCAACCACTTTTTCAGATTTACCAACAATCAATTCAAGCACATGAATTGCATCTGAATAATTGCCACAGCGGGCGAAACGTATGGCCAGTTCAATATGGTTTTCATGATCGGCCCTGGTCAGGTCCAGTAACTCATCTTGTAAAGCCTCTAATTCCATATTTTCAACCCCTGAAGCAGCAGCGGCAGTCACCTGCAATTGTTTTGAGAATAAATTCAAAGGATCGGTCATTTGATTTGCCCTGACTACCTCCAGGGCTTCTTCAGATCTTCCCAGTCTAACTAAAATCAATGCTTTCACTGCATGGGCCTGTGAATATGACCCATTGCTTTGGATACTGTTATTAATATGTTCCAGGGCCCGGTTCAGTCTGTTTTGTGAAGCTGTAAGTTGTGCAAGTTCAAAATGTGCAATCGCAAACCATTCCAGCCCATAACCAGCTCGCATAAGACATTTTTCAGCATCTTTCAGTTCTCCCCGGCGAATTTGTATCAATCCTTTGTAATACCAGGCCTTGAAGAAAGTATCGTCTCGCTCAATGGATCGGTTAAAATATCCCAGTGCCAGGTCATACAATCCCTTTTTAAGTACCATTTCACCCAGAGAGGCATTGGAACGAATATCTCCAGGGTCTCTCTCAAGGGCCTCCCGGAAATATAATGTTGCTTTTTCGGAATCATTATACCTGTAAAACCTGTCACCATAAATGAACAACAAATCCTGTGAGGATACCTCTGCAGGTTCAGGAGGAGTTGTTGATGCTGCAGGGAGTGGAGGATTTTTTGGTTTTGTATGATTGAATGCCAGGAGGGTGTCT
>CAZONK010000272.1:0-2111 GCA_964581095.1 uncultured Roseivirgaceae bacterium | reverse complement strand
GATTTGATGCTGAATCTAAAAAAAATCATATATCGCTAATCATCATTCTTAATTCAGGACACAAGTTGTTCCACGGAGGCACACAAAGGGCCACAAAGAGTTGAAATTTACTACATTCATTTCAGCTTTCACCTTTCAGCCTCAAACTCCTACCCCCCACGCCTCCATCAAAAACCGGATCCAGTTTTTGTGCATAATGTTTTCGATGTCCTCCCGGGAGTAACCCCTCCCTTCCAGTAACGGAATCAATTTTTGAAGGTCGGCAATGGTGTCCAGATCGTAGGGTGATTGCTCTTTTCCAAAAGCGCCATCCAGGTCGGTGCCTAATGCGGCGTGCCGCGAGTTACCTGCCAGCTGGCAGACATGATCAATATTATCTACCGCAAGGGATAGTGTTACATTTTTACTTTTCGGTGTGGATTCACCACGTACCCAATTGGGAACCATCATCCAGGCATCCAGTGCTGCCCCAATAACCGCCCCGCGGGAAATAAGCTCTGTGATTTGTTCATCACTGAACTGGCGGTTGTGGTCCACCAACGCCCGGCAGTTGTTATGGCTTGCCCACACCCTTCCATTAAAATTATCCATTGCCTCCCAGAAACTATCATCGCAAAGGTGGGTTGCATCTAAAATGATATTGAGGCGTTCAATTTCCTTAAGCAGTTCCAGGCCTTTTCTCCCAAGGCCACCCGATGCATCCGTGCCCTGTGCATAGGTTCCCGGTCCGTAGTGTGCAGGTCCAATTGCCCGCAGGCCCTGTTCGTACGATTTTTCAAGGTGGCCTATCGATACAATAGAGTCAGCACCTTCAAGTGATAAAATATATCCAATCGGATAGTCAGGTTTGGTTTCCCAACTATCTAAATGGTTCTTAAGCTCAGTTGAATTTGTGATTTGAGTAATTACACCGGCATTTTCCATGGATTTATACCATGCGAGTTGTCCTTGTGTTTGTGCCCATGCCTGCTCAGGGGAATGCCACCCCGGAAGATTACTCCCTTTCTTTACATACCTTGCAATTTGAGTAGCTACACACAATCCAATGTTTCCCTTTCGCATGGCGTCAAAGGATACAGTGCCCTTTCCACGGTCAGGTTTGTCATCCATTCCATGCTCACTTTCACGAATTTCTTCAACGGTCCACCGGAGGTCGCGGTTCCATTCCATTGCATTCATGGATAAATCAAGGTGTGCATCGAAAATCAGCATTTTATTTTTTGGCATGATCTGGACAGATTCAGGTTAAATAGTGATATGACGTTTTCTTGCCACAACCTCCCATTGGCCCACAATTTGGTTTTTTTCGACCACTTGTACTGTTTCGTGCAAAGCGGTGGTGGGACAAATATGTACCGGGATGGCATACACCAGGTCTCCGATGTTCCATGAACCTGCGCTTGGGGTATTGATGACCAGGTGTTCTTCGCTGTGGGTTTCAGCCTCGAAATCTTCTATTTCAGGTAAATAGATTCTGGGATGTCGCATTTCGGAAGCTACTGCCTTATGCCCAAGGTCAAGGCATAATCTGTTTGTACCGGGCTTGCTTACTACACGGGTTGCCAGTACGGCAGCAAATTGAAATTTTAAATCAGTAAAAGAAGAACAATATCCGTAATCCCACAAAAGCGTGGTCCCCGGGCTCAACTCGAAGTGAGGATTCTCAGCGTGAATGGGAAATGTTGGTGTTCCTCCCGCAATCAAATGTGGGACTGCCAGATCATTCTTTTTTAGTTTTTCAATAAATTCATTTGCCTTTACGTAATCTTTTTGAACCGCTGCAATTCGATCATCCAATTCGTTTTGATGAATGTGCCCATCGTACAAATGCAGGCCGGCATTCAACAGGTTGGAACTGGAATTTATCAACTTGTAAAGTTTCATCGCTTCAGGGCCAGGTGCAATACCTGTACGATTCATCCCCACATTCAAATCAATAAATACAGCGATATTTACATCTGTTTCGCTGGCTTTTTGGTTTAGTTCCAAAATTGAAATTTCGGAATCGGACAATACGAACCATTGTGTATCTGGGAAACGGTTAATTAATTTAATAAACCTGTCCACAGTGGATTTAGATATGGGGTATGCCAGCAATATTCTGGACACAC
>CAZONK010000271.1:0-2485 GCA_964581095.1 uncultured Roseivirgaceae bacterium | reverse complement strand
GGAAGCGTTGATCCTGCGTTTTGGGGAAGGCTACAATTGTCGTTACCATCTATTTACATTTATCCAGTCAGAATATATAAAAATACAGTTGGTCTAGCCCCCTATTAATCGGACAATTTAAATTTGAGGTTCAATAATAAACAAAATTCTTCATAGTATTACTTTAGCAAGGAACGACCGAAGGTGAAGCGTACACCGATGGTTGTTGAAGTGTTTCGGATTTGATTTGAAACAATGATGGCGTATCATAATGCACTTTTAGTGCATTGATTCTTTATTTTTATAAAAATAATACACCATGCCCGAGTTCAAAAACCCCCGGGAACGCATCAAATACCTCGATCAACTGATCATCAGCAACAAAAAATACTCTGCTGGAGAAATGCTTGATAAACTCAATGACTGGATGGAAAACCAGGAGTATTCCCCCATTTCCCGTCGCCAGTTCATGAAAGACATTGACAAAATGAAAGAGTTGGCAAGCTACGACGGGATTGATATGGTGTATTCCAGAATTGACAGGCAATATGTTTACAAACGCATGGGCGAGGATGGTGAATACTATAAAGACCTCGATTATTCATTGTCGGGGATCCCCATCAACAAGCAGGACATCGAATTGCTCACCCAGGCCATTGCCATTTTAAAAGAGATTCACGGGTTGAAAAAAACCAAAGAACTGGAAGTGATCATCGGACGCCTGTCAGAGAAAATCGGTGTAAAAGTATCGGACCTGGAAGGCGTTATCCACTTTGATGCGGTCCCTAACCTGAAAGGAATCGAGCACCTGAATACACTCCTGAACAAGATCATCGCAAAGCAGGTACTCGTGATGCACTACCAACCGTATGACGCGCCGGAGATGTCGTACATTTTTCACCCGTATTTTTTAAAGGAGTACAACAACCGCTGGTATGTGTTTGGCTGGAATGAAGAATCGGATGCGATTTACAATGTACCGCTGGACCGGATTGTGGCTTACGAAGACGATCATATGCCCTTTAATGAAGAAAAGCGGATTAACCCGGATGAATATTTCAAGCCTGTTGTGGGGGTAACCCGAAATGAGGGGAAGCCACAAAAGCTGCAATACAAATTCAAAAGAAAACGGGCAAGTTACGTCCGGACCAAACCCCTGCACCACAGTCAGGTGGTCATGAAAGAGACCGACGAATTTGTAATATATCAAATTAAGGTTATACCCAACAAAGAACTGGAGGCCATGATCCTGAGCTTTGGGGATGATGTGGAAAGAGTGGTCAATTAGTTGCAGTTTCTGGGGAAAGGGGTATTGCACGAGGGTTCACAAAGGATATTCAGAGGTACACAAAGGGTGCTTTGGGGGACACCACTTCACTACACCGTCATCCTCTGACGAAGCGGAGCGAAGATCAGGGGATCTGTTTTGATTCTGGCTATCCCTGTTTTGTTGCACTTATAAGTTTGAGCAACAGGTAATGCTAAAGTTTTTGAATGAGCTTTAGAAACTCGTTTTGATCCATTCCCAGATATCGCAAATGTTGTTTTATGATAAATATTGGAACAGGAGTGATATGAGATTGCAGGGTAATGGGTCGTTTCATATCTTTTCTATAGTAATGATCATGACCACCTCTTGATCTTGTGTGTTTACAACCTATGGAAATAAGAAATTTTATATATTTTTTTAGAGGGATATTGGTGATCCTTGACATCAGGCAGCAGGTACAATCACTTCCTTTCTTGTAATTCGTACATCCGGATTATCCCTGAAAATTTGGCCTACATAGTCATTGTCAGTGATTAACTTTATTATATCAGGCTCTGACATTTGAATACCTTTTCTTTTTGATTTACGTATGCCCCACCCCAAATCCTTCAATACTTCTTCAATGGTTCCTTTCCTGATTGTGTACCTGAAAAACTCATCAAGTGCTGTTTCAAAACTGTCCTTGGCTTCCCGTAAGGATTTACCATAACCGGTTAAATCCAGGGCCGGAGAGTACACCAGGTCATTTTTACCTTCTTTGAAATATAACATATGGAGATCAATGGTGATCTCATGGTCCGCTTGTTTTATTTTTCCTGCTACTCTCATAGTACAATGAATTTGTAACAAAATTAGGAATCAAAATGTAAACTGCAACTATAATGCATCCTTATGAATCAGGTTTGATGGTATGTCGGAAAAAACTAAAATGACTGCATTTAATGAATTGGGGTTTTCACCTTTTGCTTTAACGCTCAGCATGGCCATTCCACAGACCTGCCTCACTGTACGAGTTTGCTAAGGATACACTAAAACATATAGTGCGTCAGGGGTTCTTTCAAATTTTTTGGGCTTCGACTTTCAGCTTTTGTCTATATTGCTTTTGTAATACAAGCTATTCACTTGCCGATGGTCAGATGCGTAGATTAGAAGCAGAGACAATACTAAAATCAAAATTTCAGCTTACGTCATTTTATGATGAACAATGGAGTGCTATTGAAAAATTGTTAAAAGGGG
>CAZONK010000270.1:0-2745 GCA_964581095.1 uncultured Roseivirgaceae bacterium | reverse complement strand
ATTACTGCAATAAAAAGAACACGTTTAACCCACTTTTCCCCTTTGTCTACCTGCCATCGACTTCCGATCCATGCACCGGCGGAATTACCAATAGCAAGAACAAGTCCCCAATACCAGTTGATCTTATCATTGATAGCAAATATAACAATGGCCGAAAGGGTATAGATGAGGATAATAAAGACCTTGGCGCTGTTGATTTTTACAAGGTTCATGTGGTTGATTACACTCATTGCCGCTATAATAATGAATCCTACACCCGCCTGGATAAAACCACCGTATATTCCAATAAAAAAGAATGAAACGATACCAATAATCCGGTACTTTTTACTCATTCTTTCCGCCTCAAAAGTAATTTTCTTCACAGGATTGAATATGGTAAACACCATGACCAGAAGCATTACTACAGAAAGGATTCGATTGAAAAGCACTCCACTAATCTCAACTGATATCTGGGCTCCGATAATAGCCCCTGCGAGAGCGGAACCACTTAAATGAAGACTGTAGGGCCATGCAGATATACCCTTGCTGCGAAAGCCCGCAGTGGCAAAGATATTCTGGATAACCAGGGCAATTCTATTGGAACCATTAGCTACAGCAGGGGGAAGGCCCATAAAAATCATTACAGGCAAAGTGATAAGCGATCCCCCACCGGCTACCGTATTGATAAACCCGGCAAATAATCCTGCAACAATGAGTACGAGGGCCTGGTGGAGTTCCATAAATTATTTCTCCCTGCGATAGTAATGAAAGTTTATTATGAATAATATTATTGCCGCCCCGGAGATCAACATCAGGTTTTTGCTGAACGGAATTACTGTATCGAACCAGGCATATATGGTATAGGGTACCGTGATAACCAACAGTATCGAGGAAATGATTAATCCCAGCGGTTTCGTTTCAAACTTCATAATTATCTCACTTTTGCTTTTCTGATAATCTTGCTGAATAACCCAGGGAAGAATCGCTTCACATATACTGCTATGGCTTCTTTGCCTCCAATCAAAATTTCCTGCTTGTCAGATTTGATCCCTCTTACGATTTTATCTGCACAGGCTTCGGGTGATAAACCATTTTCCTGTGCATCATCCATTTCACCAAATTTAGTACCCCTTCCTGTAACAGCATTTACCGAAATATTGGTTCGTATAAATCCCGGGGTTACCAGTGTTACTGAAACATTCTTGTTATACACTTCCGCCCGAAGCGAATCAAAATAACCATGCAAAGCGTGTTTTGAGGCAGCATATCCTGTTCGAAAAGGTGATCCGAATTTTCCGGTTACACTGGAAATAGTAACGATATGACCTTCTTTTCGCTCGATCATACCCGGTAATATACCTTTTGTAAGTTGAACAGCGCTAAAGTAATTGATCTCCATTATCTGGCGATAAACGTCCATATTTGTTTCCAGGGCCATTGACCGTTGACTTATGCCCCCGTTATTGATTAGTATATCAACTTTGCCAAAGAATTCGAGTGCTTTTTCAGATGCAGCTTCAACTTCCTGCGGATTATTGAGGTCGAAGGGCAGAACCTCTATTCTATTATTCGATTGATTTTGAATCTCGCTTTTTACCCTGTACAGTTCCTCAATCCGTCGTGCAGAAAGTATAAGTATTGTACCATGTTTTGCAATACTTTTTGCGATGGCTTCACCTATTCCAGATGAGGCTCCCGTAATCCAGACTACTTTTTCATTCAGATTTTTCATTTGGCTTTTATTCTAACATACTCTACAAAATCAAATGCATAAGAATGTTTTTGATCCATTGGATGCGGTATCCTTTTTACTTCTTTCCAGGTTTCCATGTTTACCTCCGGGAAATATGTGTCACCTTCAAATTCTGCTTTCACATCAGTAAAATATATTTTGTCAACAATATCCATACTTTGCCTGAATATTTCTCCACCTCCAATGATGAAAGCCTCATTGTCTTCTGTACTTTTTGCAATTTCTATTGCTTCAGGAATGGAATTAACAACGGTTACTCCCGGTAGAAACAAATTGGGTTGACGTGTGATCACTATATTAGGACGACCCGGAAGGGGTCGCCATTTTTCAGGAATGGAATAGTAATTTTTTCGACCCATTATTACATGGTGGCCTATCGTTTTATTTTTAAAAAAAGCCATGTCATCAGGAAGGTTCCAAACCAGGTCATTGTCTTTACCTATTACGTTGTTTTGGGCAACCGCCACAATTACTGATATCAGCATATTAAATTCATTTTATAATTATCCATTTAGGTTTTATTAATACATCGTATTAAATGGTTTCAATGTCCCCCGCTGGGCGCCTGCGCTGAAAGCTTTAGCGACAGCGTGCGGGGGTGACGGGGGTGGTGGAGTTATTATTCCAGATGCAATAATCCACTCTTCAATTTCTAAAATTACCCAATCTATGGCCGTTAAAACATCTTCATCTTCGAATCTCAAAACGGTAAATCCTGCTTTTTCTAATTCTGTTTGCTTTATTCTATCATTTAATTGTGTATCAGGGTAGTGATGAGTAATTCCATCTACTTCAATGATCAATTTAAGCTCTTTGCACATAAAGTCTGTAATGTAATTTAAAACAGGCCTTTGTCTCCGGAATTGATAGCCTTTCATTTGCCGTGCCCTTAATACATATTTCCATAAACAAGCTTCAGCCTTAGCCAATCCCTTGAGCTTTTTGTTGTTTCCGTATAGATTAGATTTGTCTACTCTCATGTTATTTCGTTTTTCCTCCCCCTACCCCCTCAA
>CAZONK010000269.1:0-2799 GCA_964581095.1 uncultured Roseivirgaceae bacterium | reverse complement strand
TCCAGGAAATTGAAATCACGGAAGCCGGATGAAACCAAGCCCAACTGATCACCTTGCTTATAAAAAATTGTCGGAAAGCCCTTCACTCCTAATTCCCTCGATTTCTGATAATCCCTGGCGGCCGATTCCTGTGCATATTGACCATAAATCTTCTCTTTAAACTGATCGAAGTTTATGCCATATTTTGACAGGGTATCTTTGTAGTTATCAGCCTCTTTAATATCTAATCCGGTTTCATAAAACATGTGTTGGACATCATGAATAAAATGAAAAGTATCCTGTGGTTTCAATGAATGAAATGCATGGATGGCTACCGATGGGGGATGTGAATTTGCAACATAACTACCTTCTTCAATAAGGTCAACAACCGCAGTTCCGAATCGAACGCTGCTCATCGATTCAATATTTTCTTTAACACCACGTAAATATTCCTTTTTGTCACCTATCGACCTAACCTGGTCACCAATAAGCATACCACCGGTGATGAATTTAAAACTCATTTGGTCTTGGTATTTATCATACGCCATTTCTATTTCATGACTCATGGCATAGCACCAGCTACAAAAAGGGTCAAAAATGTATATTAATTCTTTATCCATCTGTTAACCGTAATAAGTATGATATCTGAACGGTATCAATTCTGCATCCACTTTAATTTTTAAATATAATCAGATTTAATTATCTGCGATTCAAACACTAAATATTTCTTAAGTGTTTGCATTCAGGTATTTTATTTCGATATTTGCACTCCAATTTTAAAGAAATAAAATAGGTCATGTCAAAAGTTTGTGAAATAAGCGGGAAAAGGCCACAATCAGGTAATAATGTTTCGCATGCGCATAATAAAACCAAGCGCAAGTTTTACCCGAACCTTCAAACCAAAAAATTCTATATTCCGGAAGAAGACAGGTGGGTTACAATGAAAGTATCTACCAGCACAATGCGGACAATCAATAAAAACGGTATTACAAGAGTGCTAAAAGAAGCCCGTAAAAAGGGGTTTTTAAAATAACAAACCGACTTACCGTAACAGATATAAAAACCCCGTTCATTTATAACAGGGTTTTTTGTTGTGGGAATGGATAACCATTTAAACTGACATACGGCTACTCTTCAAAATCTAATTTGATTTAAATAGAAATGACCACTACTTGCACAAAATATCAAATTTGAACATGAAAAACTTACTTTTATTAATACTGACATTGTCAACTGGTATCGTTTTTGGCCAGGACGAGCCTGCAGATTTTTTAAAAAGCGAATTCCATCAATCAAGGAGGGAATTGCTTAGAGCGGACTTACCTGCTAATTCTGTTGCTGTATTTTTTGCTAACCCGGTACGCAACAGGGCCAATGATGTAGATTTTTTGTATCATCAGGATCCTGATTTCTTTTATCTGACAGGCTATAGAGAGCCTAATTCGATCCTGTTGATATTTAAAGACCCGCAAAATTCACCCGAAAGAAATACGTACAACGAGATCATATTCGTACAACCAAGGAATGAAATGGCTGAAATGTGGACAGGCCGGCGTATGGGATCAAAAGGTGTAAAAGATAAGCTGGCAATTCTTCAGTCATTCGATAATAACACATTTAAGGACTATGCCATCGATTTCAGCAAATTCGAAAAGGTACTTTTTTACGATTTTGAAAACGATGTACGCGATACCCGAACCGAAGGAGATTTGTACGATCTCATACAATGGTTTAAGATAAAAGCTGCATATCCCGATAAGAATACCCAATCACTATCTGTGGAACCGAAACGAGAAAACCTGGACACCAAATCCCTAGACCCAATAATTGCAGGGATCCGGGGAATTAAAACTGAAGAGGAACTGGTACTATTGAGAAAAGCAGTGAATATATCTGCAATCGGTCAGGTAGAAGTGATGAAAGCTATGAAACCAGGAATGTCAGAACGTGAAATCCAGGGCATACATGAGTTTGTGTTTAAAAAGTATGAAGCCGAGTATGAAGGTTATCCTTCCATTGTAGGTGCCGGGCACAATGGATGTATTTTACATTACATCGACAATTATAAACCCAATGTAACCAACGACGAACTGATATTGATGGACCTTGGAGCTGAGTACCATGGTTATACGGCGGATATCACACGAACTATTCCTGTAAGCGGCACTTTTACACCCGAGCAAAAACAAATATACGACCTGGTATATAATGCCCAGGAAGCAGCTATCCAGGCTTGTAAACCCGGGGTTTCGTTCAAAGAAATTGGGAAAATCGCACGCGACATCATTAATGAAGGACTTGCTGACCTGGGAATTATTGATAGTGCTACCCAGCGTAACAGGTACTACCCACATGGATTATCACATCATATTGGTCTGGATGTACATGACAAAGGAGAATACAACGTACTTAAACCTAACATGGCAATCACTGTTGAGCCTGGAATTTATATTCCGGAAGGAAGTGACTGCGATGAGAAATGGTGGAAGATTGCCGTTCGAATCGAAGATGATGTACTGATTACTGAAGATGGCTTTGAATTGCTTAGTTCGATGGCGCCCAGGAAAAGCGATGAAATAGAGGCGTTGATGAAACAACCCAGTCCGCTGGATTCATTTGTTCTACCCTCAATTGACAAGAAATAAGGAGACAGGGGTATTCATTTATGTATCCCCATTCTTTTGTAAATAATAATATTACTCCTACCTTTGCAGTCCGAATTTTAGGAGGATTGATTAAATAATATAGTTCATGGCCAAAAAAAGTAACAGAGTACAGGTGATCCTGGAGTGCACTGAGCACAAGAAAAGTGGCATGCCC
>CAZONK010000268.1:0-2819 GCA_964581095.1 uncultured Roseivirgaceae bacterium | reverse complement strand
AATTAATCCCATTATTGGCCCCGGAAATAAAATCAGGAAAAGGAACTCAACAGGAATGATTTCTTTAAAATAGTTTAGCAACTCAATACTACCGATTGTAATTAGGAATCCAATACTTGTAACAATGGTCAGGCCGGTTCCAATGTAACTCGGATCTACGGTTTTAGCATTTAATGTAGAAAACTGAGGTGAGTCACCGACTACTGAAAAACCCCAGACAACCATAATGATAATAAATGCAACAAAAGGGATTTGAAAAATAAAGGGGGATATCAAACAACAAATTCCCGATATCATCAACATAATAATTGCTACCCTCGCACTCCCATAACGGTTTGAAAAATAGCCACCAACAATGCATCCTAAAGCACCAATACCAATAATGATGAACGAATAGAGTGGCACATTGTGGATAATAGCCCCGGTATAATTTGTCAGGATAAATGGAATAAACGTCCACAATGCATATAATTCCCACATATGTCCGAAATAACCCAGTGAGGCCCTTCTGAATTCCCTGTTCTTAAAAATCTTAAATGTTGTATTAAACTTAAATTTTACAGGTTGTTTGTAATAGGGCCCACGAGGAACCAACCAATACATTGCCAAGCCACCAGCAACAGAAAGGATTGATACAGAAGCGATTACAACTTCCCATGGCAGGTTTGAAATTGATCCGCGGATCAAATGTGGAAAAGCTGTGCCTAGAACCAATGCCCCTACAAGATATCCAAGTGCTTTCCCTAATCCCTTGCTGAACCACTCAGTAGCTATTTTCATTCCTACCGGGTATATACCTGCAAGGAAAAACCCTGTTAAAAATCGTAAGATTAAAAGGGACATCATTTGTTGAGGAACAAAAAGAAGACCCAGGTTGGAAATGCCACCAAGGATTGCACAAATCAGGAATATATTTTTTGAAAGGTACCTGTCGGCAATTGAAAGAAAAGCAAATAAAAATGTACCTGCGATAAAACCCAGCTGTACTGAGGATGACATCCATCCCATACCGGCAATACCCAGGTTCCAGGCGTTTTGAATGTCTGGAAGAATGGCATTACCTGCAAACCAAAGGGATGTTCCGGCAAATTGTGAGAAAACAATTACAGGAAGAATCCTTGAGGGGCGTTCAACGTCCATTCCCTCAGGTATTCTCTTTTTTCTTTTTGTAAACAGGAACAGTACTGCACGGTTCTCCAAACATGATACTTTTTACAATTGGCATCAATTTTCTTGTAAGTTCACCATAGGCAAAATCCGGAACAGGTTTACCTGAGCACCCCTTAATTACAACCCGGGCATCCTGGTATTTCGAAAGGTCTAATCTGTCAAAAGCTGTCTGAAAAAGCGATTTCTCAAGATCATCCAGATCGCCAATCAATACGAACTTTGCGAATGGCTGAATTTTGGAGAGGATTAACATGTATGCCCAGGTAGGAATAATAGCATCGGAAGAACATGTAATTGCTACATTTTTATTTCTGTATTTTTCCCAATCATTGTCTTTTATAAAGGAACGAAAATCCTTTTCCTTAAGTACAAGGTCCTGGAATAAGTTTTCTCGTATGTCATAGAGAACCCGTTCATTTGAATCATACAAATCCTCGAGATCGATGCTTACCAGGCTGCTGTTTTCAACTCTGTTTAAAATGGGTAAATCGTTACTCATAACTTAAATCAAAGATTTGGGTTTGCCTGCTACGAACTCTTTTAGATAGTTGGGTTCAAAATAAGCCAGGTCAGCAAAATCTTTTATTTTAAACTTTTCGATAGCTATTTGGCCAATATCTGCAGCTGACATTTTATAATTATCGATAAATGTAGCATTTTTTTTTCTGTCTAAGAGTGATTTGCATTTTGCCGCACCATTACCAAAAAATAAAATTTCATGCTTTTCAAGAAAATCACTAAATGAGTTCTCATCAATTACCTGGGCTTTGGTGGATGACATTGTGTTCATATCAGAATCCACAATTAGGCAATAAACCTCCATTCTTCGCGCATCTATCATTGGACATAACCAGGCACGCGATAAATTTGTGTTACTGACTCCCTGAGCCATTCCCATTAATGAGCTCACCTCGATAAGGGGAATATCCAGTGAAAAACACATTCCTTTTGCAAGTGAAGTGCCGATCCTGAGCCCGGTATACGATCCGGGGCCGGAGGAAATAGCGACTGCACTTAATTCCTTTTTATCTATACCGGTATGTTTAAATCCAATATCCACCAAATTCGCAAGTGATTTCGAATGAGCTTTTTCAACATGAAGATTAAAGTCAGCCAGTAAAGTTTCACTTTGGTGGAATGCCACTGAACACACTTCGGTGGAAGTTTCGATGCTAAGGATTACGCTCATTGGTTTTTAATCCTTGGGAATTGCAAGCGCCAGGAGATGGTTATACTTTTCAGGATTTTTAAGTGCATCAATGGCAGCAATAAGATCTGAATCATTGTCAAAAGATGCTTCTATTTCTCCAGGTATGAGATAATACCTTGACGCTATGCTCTCTTCAAGAATTTCTTTAATCTGCGATTTATAAGTAACCAGATCGGCCTCTTTATTATGGGATATTTGTTTTTCAAGTGCGTCAATTGAGTTTTTTACATCATTGTAATAGTTCTCTTTTTTGGCACTTACAATGAATTCTTTCATACTATTTTCAACAGTTGTTGTATAATCATAGTCATGATTTTTGAGCCAGTTTGTGAATTCTATATACTCATCGTCCGTTAGGCTAAACTCTGCTGCATCCACAATTTCGCTGTGATTGAAAAAATAAACGGTTGCATAATTAAATATGAGGCCTTTTTGTATC
>CAZONK010000267.1:0-2894 GCA_964581095.1 uncultured Roseivirgaceae bacterium | reverse complement strand
CTACAATTATTAACGAATCGCCTGAATTTGCTGAAGCCTATGCAAAAAGGGGTATCGCGAAAATGGACGTAGGTGACTATGCAGGTGCATTGAATGATTACGATTCTGCAATCTATTTTAACCCGGATGATCCACTACTTTGGCTAAATAAGGGAATCATTCAGATGAAAAACCAGCAATTCCACCAGGCTTATTCGTCTTTTAGCAAAGCGCTTGATTTGAATCCCACCCTTGAAGATGCGTATTTCAACCGGGGCAATACCCTGATGAAACTTGAAGAATATGATCGGGCAATCCTGGACTATGACAATGCTATTTTATATGATACTACATTCGCGATGGCATTTTATAACAGGGGAATCGCCTATCACCGAACCCAACAAATCGACAGGGCTTGCATAGATATTGAAAAAGCGATGAGGCTGGGTGTGGCCCAGGCAAAGAATACCTACATAAAAATGTGCCGGTGATTTAATTGGATGAATGATTAAGCGTAACTTCCTGAAAATAAACTGGTAATAAATAATCCTTCCTCTTTTGGGTAATTATCATGTAAATCCAGACATAATTGTCTAATTTGTGTTGTGGTTTTCAAGGCACAAAAAATATTTCTTTTACTGTTTTTAGCCTTTCCTATTATCGCGTTTTCGCAGGTACCCACACAATCAATTAAAGGAAAAATAACTGACAAAAACACCCTACAACCTCTTCCTGGTGCAAATGTGTATATTTTGCAGGAAGATAGCATCCCCTTTGGATCGTCTACTGACCTTGATGGAAACTATAAGATTGAAAATGTGCCGGTAGGAAGGCATTTCGTTTATTGCACCTTTATCGGTTATGAGGGCTGGAAATCCGGGTATATCGAAGTAACATCTGCAAAAGAACTTGTATTGAATATTCCCCTGACAGAATCAGCAATCCTGGCTGACGAAATAGTTATTTTAGGTAATAAGGCGCGTTCAGAGCCCTTGAATGAATATATTTCACTCAGCGCCCGGTCATTCAGTGTGGAAGAAACTCAGCGGTTCGCCGGTAGTATCAATGATCCGGGTAGAATGGCCCTCTCTCTTCCCGGAGTCCAATTTTCACAACAAGACAACGAAAATACAATTATTGTACGGGGAAATTCGCCTGTAGGTATTTTATGGAGACTTGAAGGTGCAGACATTGTTAATCCAAATCATTTCCCAGATAAAGCATCGTCCGGGGGAGGAATAAGTGCATTGAGTATTTATGCTTTGGGTCAATCCGATTTTATGTCGGGTACTATGCCAAACCAATTTAGCAACGCCCTGGCTGGCGCAATGGATTTGTATTTCAGAAAAGGAAACTCAGAAGAAAGGGAATACCGCATTCAGGCGGGTATGATTGGACTTGAATTTGCAACGGAAGGTCCTTTTTCAAAAAAAAATAAAAAAGCAAGCTACCTGGTCAATTACAGGTATTCAACATTGGGTCTGCTAAGTTCAATGGGTATTCGAGTAGTATCTCCTAATGTCTCCAATGTATTCCAGGATCTTTCATTTAACCTGTATTTCCCATCTGGGAAAAAAGATATTATAAATGTATATGGTTTGGGAGGTCTGAGTAATGAAAAAAGGGATCCCGTTGAAGATACTAACGAATGGGAATACTACAGGGACAAAAAGCAGTACGATTATGATACCCGTCTTGGTGTTATCGGGTTAGCATTTACACATCTTACAGGTACCAATTCTTACCTGCGTTTAACTGTATCGGCTAGTGCAAATGCTATAACCTGGGATGAAGACACGGTCGATGCACAGGGCGTTCCCGGTCAAATTAAGACTGAACATTTCAACAATGGTAAATATGTACTTGCTGCATCGTATAATGGTAAATTCAGCAGCAAGGTAAATTACCAGGGAGGACTAAATATCAGCAACCTGGTATATGATGTATTTTCAAACAGGTACGATGGATTTACAGGTGTGTATCGGACAATCGTAAAAGGAAAAGGATCAACATGGTACAGCCAGACTTATTTTCAGACAAATTATCGTGTAACAAAGTCAATGGCATTGAAAGGAGGAATTACCCTCGTAAATTATTCATTTAATCAGAAATGGAACTTTGAACCGCGTATTGAGTGGTCCCAGGGTTTTGGTCAAAGAAATAGGGTTACACTTGCCTACGCACATACAAGCCAGATCGTACCTTTTACATCAAGTTATACAACAGCAACCGATCAGGTAACGGGTCAAATATCGGGATTTCCCAACCTGGACCTGCCACTCATGAAATCCCACTACATCAATTCAGGTCTGTCACTGGGTTTTACCGATTTCCTGGTCCTAAGGATTGAACCCTATTACCAGTTCCTTTATAATGTACCTGCATCACTTTTCTCACAGCGATCATTTTGGCTTCTAAACTCAGGAGATGAATTCGAAATTGATCCATTGGATGCTACGGGAGAAGGAAGAAACTTTGGCGTTGATATCTCATTAGAAAAATACTTCTCCAACCAACTTTTTTTTATGGTGAATACTTCCATTTTTAAATCAGATTATCGCAAGAGTATTGGCAGCCCGATTTATCCAACGCGTTACGCTAGTGATATTATCGGGTCGCTTACCACAGGCAAAGAGTGGTATTTCCAAAACGGAAACTCATTTGAAGCGGGCCTGAAATTTTTGTATTCAGATGGCTTACGCTACACCCCTATTGATGAAGCAGGATCAGAGATCTTCAGGCGCACTATTGAAATTCAGGACCAGGCCTTTACAAATAAGACTATTGACTATTTCAGAATGGATTTGCGTGTTTCATTTAGAAAAAACCTTCCAACACGGTCGTGGAAACTGTCCCTGGATATACAGAATGCTACAAACAGGGTCAATGAGGAAAGGCCGGAATATGATTTTCTT
>CAZONK010000266.1:0-2972 GCA_964581095.1 uncultured Roseivirgaceae bacterium | reverse complement strand
AATACCTGCGCTCATGTTCTGCCTCAACTTTAGCGATCATCTCAAAAGCCGTTGCCCCGGTTTTGATCTCCCGAGCAAACGATATACAATCCGTAAGTTATTTCAAAAAATGCTTTAAAATCAATCATATCTGTTTTTTTTGTGAACCGGTATTATTCCTGAACCTCAATTTACAGCCCGGCTAAAAAGCGTTGCTGTCCCGTAGGAAAGTTATGATTTTCAGCCATTGGAGGTAGTTCTTTCATTCATTTAATGTAATTATGTTCTAAATTGAGAATAGAATTTCTATCGTCAAATTGGTTATTAAATATTTGATTAATCGAGTAAACAAAGGCGATTTGAAATCTGTGCTCTTGCTTGCCAAAGAGATTTTCAGATTGCCCGTTGTTATAAAGGTACCGGTATTGGAAACCCACATCTAAATTTTCACCTAAACGGCAAAATACATTTGCAATTCCGATCATCTGATCACTCCCATTTACAACAGAAAAAGATTTGTATCCAATTCCCAATGATGCCTGTATAAATGGTCTTTCGTATTTTCGATATAAATACCTGATTGTTCCGAATGTTGAAACAGAAGGGGTTCTGACATAATCAGAATAACTATTTATACTATCAATTGCCTGGAAGCCTGCATTGTAAATTCCCTGTACCTTAAAATCAATGAAATGAACGGGATCCGGTTTAATGTTTAAAGTCATTGAAACAAGTACATTTTTCAATAATTTTTCAAATTCGCTATCATCAGATTGGTCGGTTATATAATTATTATAACTAATACCAACTCTTTGGATAATATTTCTGTTCCATGTTTGACTTTCAGGTACAATGTATAAAAATGAACCACCGAAGGAATTTAACTCAAAATTGTCAGGAGCTGACAAGTCAGCAAAATTTTCACCATGAATTATTAACCAGTATCGCTGTTTAAATATATGAGTGTATTCAATGACGTTACCATATTGGTTGTCCTGAGTGTTGGTGCCATTCGAAAATGGATTTAAAGAGTAATTAAACTGCATGGCATCATCATCCCGAAGTGTTGGAAATACATTTAAAATAGTTTGAGTAGTTGACCTGCCTATTTTAATGATGTTCTTTTGGTTTTCGAGTTGTAGGAATACATGATTATAAAACACCTGACCAAGGTCTGAATCAGCATCAGGGAACTGCATCCCAAAAACCATTTGAGCGCGCCATTCACTATAAAGTTTTTGCCTGAAGCCAAGTAGAATCTGACTATCAGAAAAATCACTTACTGCTGAAGTTGCACTTGTATTTTTAATCCTTAAATTTCCTGACATTACTCCTTTTGCACCAAGCTCAATTTCTGGTGAAACTTGTGCCTGAACGACTGATGCGAGTCCCAGGATGAGAGCTATTATAATATTTTTTTTCATTTTTTTTCGTTTAGTGTTATTCGTCTAAGGCTATTTTGGGTAACAAATCCATTTTACCGTCCATGTTGTCCATTTTCATTTTGCTCATCGCGCCAACTATTCTTTCCTTCTTTGGGAGGTCTTCATATACCAGAGCCAATAAATTACCTCCGGGGTATAATCCGTTATTGGTTACCCGTCTGGTATCGTGATCATGGAAAGTCCAAATGCCCCTGTTGTTACCTTCAACTATGATGTCATAGGTTTTTCCGGGGCTTAATGATACTGTGTTTCTTTGCCAGGGTTGAGGTATCGGAATACCATCATCACAAACCATCCAAAAATCGTGTCCATGCATGTGGAGATGATGATTTTCCGTACCTGCGTTAATTAATCTAATACGAATGTTTTCGTCTGTCTTTATAAATAAATACGGAGTGGATGGATAGGATTTTCCATTAACTGTAAACCAGTTAGGAACAGGTAATTCAGCCGAGGACCTTCGATTAACCAAATAGGGTGGCTGGTAGCCATTATCGATTGCTTCAAGAAGCTCCTCTTTGGTGTTAAATAAGTTAAATCTTTCTGCGTCAAATCTTCCATTTTTCATCAGGTAAGAACGTTCTTTCATTCTTTCCAGCATCGAATTTAATTCATTTCTAAGGAAATTTACATCATGTGCAGAGTACACTAAAGTATATTCACGCTCATACGGAAAATCTTTCTTTATCGGATCGTTATCACTTTCAATTATAAGGCTTCCAAACATGCCAGATTGCATGTGTAATAGTGTTCCCCAATGACAATGATAGAAATGAGTTCCATAGGGTTCTGCAACAAATTCATAGATAAATTCCTGACCGGGCATAACCGGCATTTGCGTAACATAAGGAACACCGTCCATTCGCCATGGCACATATATTCCATGCCAATGTATTGTATGATTCAAGTCAGTGTTGTTTTTGAATTTCACCCTTACTTTGTCCCCCTGTTTAACTCTAATCTCAGGACCAGGAACTATGCCATTAAAAGCCAGTGTATGAATTTTCATAGCTGGGGTTAATTCATGTTCAGCAATCCCTATACTGATTTCAAATTCTTTCCATTCTCCCTTTTTTGAGAAAGGCAAAGATGTTGGAAAGAGCCTTTCGTTTGCTGTTTTAGTTTCTTTTGCAAATAAGTCAGCTGGAAACATTGCCATTCCGGCAACTCCCATTGTACTGTATTTCATAAATTCTTTTCTGTCCATAATTTGTTTTTTATTTTTACTAACTTTTTTAATACAAGTAACTCTGCATGTTAAATATACCCATTATATCCTATAAAAGCTTCTAATAAGTATGTTGTAAAATACTCAGTAGTCCGGTGGTGCATAACCCCGGGATGGTTGTATTGAGTGGAACGAAATGGAATTGAGACATCTTAATTAAATAACGGTCGAAGAGAGTAACCGGTCCCACGAAATAATAAGCCAGGTTAACGGCCCTTTAAAATGCCATATAAATGCATGCTGCCAACACGGGCCGAAGAAGCAAGGTGGTTCAGTATGCGACGTTTCGTAAAATAATGTTTAACCATCAATTCAAAATT
>CAZONK010000265.1:0-2981 GCA_964581095.1 uncultured Roseivirgaceae bacterium | reverse complement strand
GCAACTTCTACCCATGACTTTAATTGTGGATTGTTGGAATCGAGCATTCGATAATACTATTGAAATAAATTTATATCAATCAAAAATAAATACTTTCAGGTACTATAAATACATTGGTACATTATATTAATTAATTTTGCGTTCTTGATTTTATGCATACAATTTTTCAATGACGCTTTCTACTAGATATAACCCTCTCGAAGTTGAAGACAAGTGGTATAGCCATTGGCTGGAAAGGGGATTTTTCTACTCCAAACCAAATCCTGATAAAGAGCCATACACGATTGTGATCCCCCCACCCAATGTAACCGGTGTGTTACACATGGGTCACATGCTTAACATCACAATTCAGGATGTGCTGGTACGAAGGGCCCGAATGTTGGGCAAGGAAGCCTGCTGGGTTCCGGGTACAGATCACGCCTCTATAGCCACGGAAGCTAAAGTTGTTAAAATGCTAAAAGATAAGGGCATTAGTAAGCACGATATCTCCAGGGAAAAGTTTTTGGAATACGCCTGGGAATGGAGGGAAAAGTTTGGTGGGATCATCCTGGAACAACTGAAAAAATTAGGAGCTTCTTGTGACTGGAAACGTACAGCATTCACGATGGATGAAAACTACTACAAAGCAGTTATTGATGTATTTGTTGACCTTCATTCTAAGGGGTATATTTACAGGGGTTACAGAATGGTTAACTGGGACCCGGCCGGCCTGACAGCACTTGCCGATGACGAAGTAGTACACAAAGAAGTACAATCAAAATTATATTTTGTTAAATACAAAATTGAAGGTGAAGACAAATACCTGACGGTTGCTACCACTAGACCAGAAACAATTCTTGGAGATACTGCAATCTGCATTAATCCCAATGATGAACGTTACAAAGATCTTAGGGGGAAATCTGCCGAAGTGCCTTTGATTGGACGAAAAATACCCATAATAGAAGATTCATACGTAGATATTGAATTTGGTACGGGTTGCCTGAAAGTAACACCGGCCCATGATATGAATGACTACGAGTTGGGTAAAAAACATGATCTTGAAACTATTGATATTTTCAATAATGATGGAACATTAAGTAAATACGCCCAATTGTACATTGGTAAAGACAGGTTTGATGCGCGGAAAAACATTGTTGAAGATCTGGAAAAAGCCGGACAACTTGAAAAAGTTGAAGATTATATAAATAACGTTGGATTTTCGGAACGTACGGATGCTGTGGTTGAACCCCGGCTTTCCCTCCAGTGGTATGTAAAAATGAAGGACCTCACAAAACCCGCATTGGAAAATGTAATGAATGATACTATCCAGCTTGTCCCCTCCAAATTTAAAAACATGTACAGGCACTGGATGGAAAATGTACGGGACTGGTGTATCTCACGTCAATTATGGTGGGGTCAGCGTATTCCTGCATGGTATCTTATCTCGGATGACGCAAGCAACCCTAAAGCGCAGGTTTTTGTTGCAAACACTCCCCTGGAAGCACTTGAGGTAGCAAAAATTAAAACAGGGAATACAACTTTGACCATTGATGATATTAAGCAGGATGAGGATGTATTGGATACCTGGTTCAGTAGTGGATTATGGCCTATCGAGGTATTTGATGGTATCAATAATCCGGATAACGAAGACATTAATTACTACTACCCTACCGATGACCTTGTAACTGCTCCGGAGATCCTGTTTTTTTGGGTTGCCCGCATGGCGATGTACGGATATGAATATAGGGGTGAACGTCCATTCAAAAATGTTTATCTGACAGGCATTGTGCGTGATAAGCTTGGCAGGAAAATGTCTAAATCACTAGGTAATTCGCCCGACCCAATAGAAATGATCAAGCAGTTTGGTGCAGATGGTGTACGTACGGGTATGCTTTTCAGTTCGCCGGCAGGAAATGACCTGCCATTTGATGAAAAACTCGTTGAACAAGGTCGAAATTTCTCGAATAAAATCTGGAATGCATTTCGGTTGGTGAAAGGATGGACCATCGACCCATCATTGAATACACCTGAGAGCAATCTAATTTCCATGAAATGGTTTGAAAGTAATTTCAACAAAGTGCTCCATGATGTAAATGACCAGTTTGATAAATTCCGAATATCTGATGCACTTAAATTATCGTACTCTTTCGTGTGGGGTGATTTTTGTTCGTGGTACCTGGAAATGATCAAACCAGGGTATCAACAGCCTATTGATAAAGAAACCTATGAAACCACAATAGGATTTTTTGAAAAAATATTAAAAATGCTTCATCCTTTCATGCCATTTATTACAGAAGAATTATGGCATCAAATTACTGACCGAAGTCCCGATGACTGTATAATTGTTGCCTCATGGCCAGAGGTGTCAACCACTAACGAAGCAGTTCTTGCCGATGCATCAAAAGCTTTCGAAGTAATCACCCAGGTTCGCAATGTTCGCAGCGCAAAGAATGTGCCCAATAAGCAAAAAATTGACCTTCATTTAAAAGGAGACCTGTCAAAATATGAATCTTTTTCTGGAATTATAGAAAAACTTGCTAACCTGAATGAGTTTAGAGAAGTTTCGAAAAAGGAAAGCCAGAGTGCTGGTTTTGTTATAGGAAATGATGAGTTTTTTATCCCATTAGCTGATGGAATAGATGTAGAAAAAGAAAGGGAAAGGATTATTAATGAACTGGAATATACCAAAGGGTTCTATGACTCCGTAAATAAAAAACTACTAAATGAAAGATTTGTAAAGAATGCTCCTGAACAGGTTGTGGCATCAGAAAAGAAAAAACTTGAAGATGCCCAGTCAAAAATTAATACCCTTCAAGCTGCTTTATCAGAACTAAAATAGAGCCAATTCATCTATTCAAGGAACCTACAGATTTATTCCCTGCAAGAATACCTAAAAGTGTCATCAAGATCCAACGCCAGCACCATGCTCGCAACTCTTAAACTAATTGATTAGTCACACCGCTCCTGACGTTTTTGCTTCCCAACAACACAACCTGCAGCAT
>CAZONK010000264.1:0-3002 GCA_964581095.1 uncultured Roseivirgaceae bacterium | reverse complement strand
AGGGCGGTTGCCAGTTTGATGGCGAAGATCTTGAAGCGTATGCCTGGATGGTAATTTTATCATCTACCGGTATGGGCAAAGCCCGAACCGCCTCTTTCATTCTTCCTGAAAAAGTGGCGGAACTTGTAAAATCAGGTATGGAGCTTGGTGATGCAGATGATAAAGTATTTAAAAGAAGCGGTTCCAAGCAAAAAAACGGGGCTGTAGGAATTCTTACGGACGATCTTATAGATCGTGCATCCTACTATGAACAGGCACTCATTTTGGCATTGATTCCTTTCATGAATCCGGATTTGTACCCTCAGAAATAACAATGTATTTTCTATATGGGAGCAGTAATAAGAAAGTACATGGAATGAATATACATCTGATCGTATAGCTATAATTTCCGTCTGGCTTTAGCCGACGGTTTTGAAATCAAAATACAAATTGGCTTTAGCCACATATAATCACTGATAAACTTTTTTAGAATGTAAAATGTGACTGAAGTCGAATAATATGTATTACTGAAAATCAGTTGCTTAAATTCAGAACAACTGGAATATGTTTTTGACCAAAAGTCATTGGAAGCGTTACCATTGACCTGATCAATCATCCCTACTACCTAAGGCGCTTATTCTAGCATTGATTCCATTCATAAATCCGGATTTGTACCCTCAGAAATAATATAGTATTTGCATTTGGGTTGCTCTTTTGTAAATTGGTTGCTTGCAAATATTCAGGATTTTCTTATCTCACTCATGGAAAGAGAAAACACGCTCTCCTTTCTGGCAGAAAAATATTGCTATCAACATTATTCTTGGATTAGTAGTCCTTTATTTCGCGGCAAATTTTTTATTCCTGGGTTTTTACCTTGACAAAATTCTGGCATCTGTTTTCCCGGATTCCCCACCCATTGAGGAAGCATCGCGATTATTGTTTTACTATTTTGCCTACGATCTTCTTCTTCGGTTCTTTCTGCAGGAACTGCCCACCATATCAATTGCTCCCTATTTGCATCTCCCGATCCGGCGCTCCAGAATATTCATATACTTGTTGGTAAAATCTATTCCAGGATTTTTTAATATCATGCCATTCCTGATACTCCTTCCATTTTTGGCCCAATATGTAATTCCACATACTTCGCTGGGGTTTGGGGTTACCTGGATTTTAACTATCAGTTTCCTGATATTAACCTCCAATTATTTTACATTTTTCATTAAAAAACTCTTCGTAATAAAGCCGGCGATCATATTTGTTTATTTATTGGTCATTGTTGGCTTTACCTATCTTGATTACAATGGATACATTATTGTTTCTGAATATTTCAAATCAGGACTGTTGATTGTTGCTAATAATAATTACCTGCTCATTTTTCCCGCCCTTTTCCTTTTTACCGGATTCACTTCTACGTATTTGCTATTAAAGAAAAATTCCTACGCAGAAGAATCATTAAGTACAAGCAAGAAATCAGTCCGTTCTGCATCCGTTCTTGGGTTTCTGGACCGCTATGGAAACATTGGTAACCTCATACTACTGGAGATAAAATTGATTGCGAGAAACAAGCGACCAAAAACAATGACAATCATGAGTATTTTTTTCCTGCTGTATGGTTTTATGTTTTACACCACGGATACTTATTTTGAAAATCCACTTTTTCTTGTGGGTATGGGTATTTTCATTACCGGTGTGATCATGATTAACCATGGACAACTTATGTTTTCGTGGGAAAGCAGCTATTATGATTTCCTGCTTGCCCGGCCTGTAAATATCCGGGAATTTCTGGAAGCTAAATTCTGGCTTTATTCTGCAGCAATGTTTTTTGCATTTTTAATTACGCTTCCTTATGCATTTTTCAATTTCAAAATTGCCTTTTACAATTTGGCAGCAATATTATTCAATATAGGATTCAACATTTATCTGTTGATGTATATCAATGCCTTTAACACCAAGCGTGTAGATCTGACAAAGGGGGCAATGTTCAACTATGAAGGGGCCGGTGTCGCACAATTCCTATTGATTATCCCACTGATTGGTATTCCCGTGGTAGTTGTTTATTTATTTGATTTATTCGACTATGCTACAAGCGGGGTCCTGTTTTTGGGATTCGCCGGCTTATCCGGGATTGTATTTAAAGACAAGATTATTCATGCAATTGCGACCAAACTTAGAAAGAGAAAATACATTATGTCAAAAGGGTTCAAGGAAAAATAAAGATCAGATGATTGAAATTAAACAACTACTAAAAAGGTATGGCAAACCCATTGCTGCCGACATCCCGGAGCTATTTATAAGTAAAAATGAAAGTTTCGGCCTGGTTGGAAACAACGGAGCGGGTAAAACAACCGTGCTATCACTAATCCTTGACCTGATAAAAGCCAATGCTGGGGAGGTACAAATCAATGGTAAAAATGTGGCACAAAGTGAAGACTGGAAAAACTTTACCGGATCTTATATAGACGAAGGGTTTCTGATTGGTTTTCTTACCGTAAGCGAATACTTGTATTTTACCGGTAGTTTGTATGGGTTGAACAAGAAGGATGTGGATGACTTTCAGGAACAACATGATGAATTTCTTAGCAAAGAAATGTTTACAGATGGTAAAGTTATCCGGGATTTATCTGCCGGTAATAAAAGTAAGGTTGGGATCCTGTCCTCATTAATTGGCAATCCGGAAATACTTATTCTGGACGAACCTTTTGCCAATCTTGATCCAAGCTCTCAAATGCGCCTTATTTCAATGCTACAGTTTCTCCAAAAAGATCGCAACGTAACGCTGGTAATTTCAAGTCATGATTTGAATCATATTACAACAGTATGCGAACGGATCGTACTTCTTGAAAATGGAAAAATTGTAAAAGACTTGAATAAGCGCACGGATACTTTAAATGAACTGGAAGAATACTTTGCAGTCTAACTAAGTTATCGGGTTTTAAAATCCTTTTTCACATTGGTGATGAAATTGTCAAGCGCATCCTGCCAGGTTTCATCCGCATCCCATCGGGAGCCAACATACACATCTT
>CAZONK010000263.1:0-3052 GCA_964581095.1 uncultured Roseivirgaceae bacterium | reverse complement strand
TTAGAAAATCCCATTCCTCCAATGCCAATACCTGCAATATTCAATTTGTCACTTGGGGCAGTATAGCCCAATCCACTTATTACAGTAGATGGTACCAGGGTAATACCTGATACTGCGGTAACAGTGCTACCCACAAATTGCCTGCGGCTCATTCCTGATTTTTCCTTTTTCTTATTCATTATAGTTGGTCTAAATAGATAATCTTTTGAAACACTAATATACATTTCATATCCCTTGTACGAAAGAAATTATTATTTTTCATGGGTGTAAAGCAGATACTGTGCCGAATAATTTATTCTCAGGTAAATAAAGTCCAAAATAATCTTTTGTTTATTAAACCACCATTGGATTTTTAATGCTACCTAAATATATTTAAACCTGTCAAATGCTTCCCTTTCGAGCGATTCCCTGTGATCGGGGTGTGCAATATTTATTAAAGCTTTTGCCCTTTTTTTAAGTGATTTTCCATAAAGGTCAGCAATTCCGTATTCGGTTACAATGTAGTGCACATGCGCACGTGTTGTTACAACTCCCGCTCCCTGTTTTAAAAAAGGAACGATTTTCGATTCACCCCTTCTTGTAATCGAAGGTAATGCCACAATGGCTTTTCCACCCTCAGACAGTGAAGCACCACGAATAAAATCCATCTGCCCCCCTACTCCCGAATACATCCTGGTCCCAATAGAATCGGCACATACCTGGCCTGTATAATCCACCTCTATGGCACTGTTGATACTGGCTACTTTGGGGTTCATTCGGATTACCGCTGTATCATTCACATACTCAATATCAAGAATTCTCACGTTGGGATTGTCGTCGATATAGTCGTATAATTTTCTGGAACCAATTACAAACCCGGCAACAATTACCCCTGTATGTTTTCTTTTGTATTTTCCAGTTATTACACCTTTTTCAATCAGGGGTAAAATTCCGTCGGAGAACATTTCGGTGTGCATGCCCAGATCTTTATGGTTGTGCATACTGGCCAGTGCAGCATCGGGAATTGCCCCTATTCCGGTTTGAATGGTTGCACCATCATCCACTAAAGATGCGATGTGTTTGCCAATCTCCATTTCCACATCGGTTAGCCGGCTTGGGGATATTTCAGGTAAAGGCGACTCGTAATCTACAAAGCATGAAAATTTGCTGCTATGGATGAGGCTGTCACCGTGGGTCCGGGGCATTTGAGGGTTTATCTGGACGATCACATCCCTGGCCATTTCGATTGCGGCTTTGGTGGCATCTACAGATACTCCAAGGGAACAAAATCCATGTTTATCGGGTGGAGATACCTGTATAAGTGCTACATCAATTGGAATAATATTGCGGCGAAACATAATAGGTACTTCACTCAAGAAACACGGGATAAAATCAGCGCGTCCTTCATTGATTGCTTTTCTTACATTTTGTCCGATAAAAAGTGAGTTGACATGAAATGTATCAGTAAATTCCTCATCGGCATACCTGGCCCTACCTTCTGTATGAAGCTGAACAATTTCAATGTCATTCAATTCATCCGACCTGTCCACCATTGCTTCAATTAGAATCTGTGGCGCTGCTACAGCCGTATGTATATACACATGGTCACCGGATTGAATATATTTTACAGCTTCCGCCGGACTAACGTTTTTGTTCATTATGTTTTGGTGTCAAAAATTAAATCTAAATTTTATGCTTCTTAACTTTGGGCAATGTATGACATTGTGATTATTGGTGGAGGAATTATTGGCCTCGCAACCGGGCTCAAAATTAACCAAGCCAACCCCAATCTGAAAGTAGTTATTCTCGAAAAAGAAGATGAAATTGCAAAACATCAAACTGGCAACAATAGCGGGGTTATCCATTCGGGATTATATTACAAACCAGGAAGCCTGAAAGCAACAAATTGCATTTCAGGTTATAAAGAATTGCTTGCATTTTCGGACCAACACGGGATACCCTACGATATATGTGGAAAAATTGTTGTCGCTACTGACAATTCGCAATTACCTATCATGGAAACACTTTATCAGAGAGGTGTTGATAATGGACTGACTAAACTTAGAAAACTCACAGCAGATGAATTAAAAGAATACGAACCCTATGTGAAAGGTGTAGGAGGTATGCATGTACCTCAAACAGGGATAATTGATTACAAATTAGTGGCAGCAAAATATGCAGAAGTTTTTCAGAACTTTGGAGGCGAGATTTTACGGTCTGCTAAAGTAAAAAAAATAGTGCCTGGTAAAACTGCAGTCACAGAATCTACAAACGGTACATTCGAAAGCAAGCTCGTTGTGAATTGTGCCGGATTGTATGCTGATAAAATCGCAACCCTCGCAGGTATAAACCACCAGGTCAAAATTATCCCTTTTCGGGGAGAGTATTTCAAGCTCAAAAAAAATAAGGAACACCTTGTAAACAATCTTGTCTACCCCGTTCCTGACCCTAATTTTCCATTTTTAGGTGTCCACTTTACCCGAATGATAAACGGGGGTATTGAAGCAGGGCCCAATGCGGTGCTGGCATTTAAAAGGGAAGGCTATAAAAAGTCCAGTATTAACCTTAATGAATTTTACGAAACAATTACCTGGCCGGGACTACGAAAAGTAGCTGCTAAATATTGGAAAACCGGGTTGGGGGAAATGTACCGGTCATTTTCAAAGGGTGCATTTACCAAAGCCTTGCAGGGATTATTACCCGATGTTATGGTAGGAGACCTGATACCAGGCGGTGCCGGGGTAAGGGCCCAGGCATGTGATATCGAAGGTGGATTGATCGATGATTTCCTCATTTTGGAAAATGATATTTCTGTGAATGTACTCAACGCCCCCTCTCCTGCGGCAACTTCATCGCTTGCTATTGGAAACACTGTAGCAACTCGTGTATTAAAAAGAATCAGGTAATTGAATTAACCATTTAAGTTTTATTGTAAACGAATGTCAGGTGATTATCCATTTTTATCCTTTCTTTCTTCTTTCATGAGACCACAAAGAGTCCATAGGGCAGATATCCCCCATAATCCCCCTTTGAACTCAAAAGAATTTCAAAATGAGTATGCATTTTAAGGGGG
>CAZONK010000262.1:0-3093 GCA_964581095.1 uncultured Roseivirgaceae bacterium | reverse complement strand
GCAAAATACAACTATTTAACTGTATATCAATGTGTTAATTCAAGAAGTTCCCATACTCTGTAAGTAGAAGTACGTTGTTGTGCAAATTAAGGCTATCAAATGGAGCAAGCGGCACAATCCCTTTTATCTGATTTGCAGCTGTTGACTTCAAACCAGGGTTATTGGTGGATTCTCTAAATGTGAAATTGTTGAATATGGCCTTTGCAGCTCCAAATTTTTGAAAACCCAGTTTGATATCTACAAAATGCTGATCGGCTTGAAATTTAATTTTAACCTGGGTGGGATTATCAAAAGATTTCATCTCAAGAACATGATAACCCAAAGATCCTTTTCCTTCAACCCAAAGTCCTACATTCCAATCCTTGCCTTCATACGATTCAATGTTTCCTTTTATTATATAAAACTTTCCGATTGAGACTGAAATTCGTTGCCCCATTGTTGATTTACCAATACTTCCGGAGAATTGTACAGCTGTATCATCAGGGATTAAAACTACTGAGGTGGTGGCAAGGAAAGGTGTAGACCAACCTGTCAAATTACCATTTTCCCACTGTGAAAAACTTCCATTTTTAAAAGTGGGGTTTGGATTGGAGCTGCAGCCTATCAAAACAAAAAGTAAGGCGGATAGTATTATTCTTAATGCTTTGAATAGACCCCTGACAAAGTTGCAGGCCCCGGTAGTCATTAAATTATCCATGGTGTTAATTTAAGTGTTCATACAAATCGGGTCAGCATCTGTTACATGGATATGGAATCATCTCGGACCAGATACTTCGGGTAGGGATCATCCAATATAACATCATTCTGTTGGCTAAATGTCTTCTTTGCAATTATTCATTCTCCGGTAATAGTTGATCTGCCCGAGATGATAACTAAGGTGGCCATACAGATGTATTAGCATCGGACGTGTACCAATCGTTTTTTCACGAAACAGGATAGGATAATCACCGTTCAGGATTTCTTCCGGAATAAAGTCCAATGTCTCATTCACTATCCGTATGGTGGTATCTATTTCAACTAGTAAATCTTCCCTGCTTACATTTTTTATGCTGAATTCAAGGTCACGCTGTCGTTGATATCCTGTATTTCCCAACACTGCTCCAATGAAATGCTGAATACAGCCGCAAATATGCGTTACGAGGTTTCCGGCAGAGTTATTTATCCCTTCATGGGATTTCCATATTGCTTCTTCATCTGCGTAGGCATTTAATTCGTCTTTAACACGCAATAGGTCCCTTTCGTACATTTTTGCAAGATTTTTCATTTATTTCAGGTCCATATCTTCTACAATATTGTCAATACGATTGATGAGTGTTCTTTCCACATCATCCAGCATGTTGATATCCGGCAGTGTATCATTTACACTTATATAAAACTTAATTTTTGGTTCCGTACCTGATGGCCGTGCGGAAATTTTACTACCATCTTCGGTAAAGTATTGAAGCACATTCGATTCCGGGAAATCCAGTTTTTTGGTTGATCCTGATGCCAGGTTCATTTCACTGGAAGATTGATAGTCACGGATTGTGATTAGTGCCGATCCGTTGATCTCTTTGGGAGGGTTCCCCCGTAAGTTTTTCATCATCCCAGTAATTTCCTCAGCCCCCGATTTACCTTTTTTGGTTATTGAGATAAGTCGCTCAAGATAAAAACCATACGTAGCATAGATCCCTGTTAAGACATCAAATACAGTCTTTCCCTGCTCTTTTGCAACAGCGGCCATCTCAGCTATGACCGCACAAGCAGCTACAGCATCTTTGTCGCGGACAAAATCACCAACCATAAATCCATAACTTTCTTCACCGCCGCAGATAAATTCTTTTGATTCTTCCAGCTCCCGAATTGCTGTTGCAATAAACTTAAACCCGGTGAGTGTATTAAAACACTCAACATTGTTCTTTTCAGCAATTGAATCGAGCAGATCAGATGTTACAATTGTTTTTACTATGTACTGATTACCAGTTAATTTACCATTTTCTTTCCATTTTCTCAAAAGGTAATCGGTTATGAGGGCTGCTGTTTGGTTTCCGTTGAGCAGTTGAAATTCATTACGGTTATTTTTAGCTGCAATTCCAACGCGGTCGGCATCAGGGTCGGTAGCCATAACCAAATCGGCATCTATTTCGTTCGCTTTTTTCAGCGCGAGCGTCATTGCTTCAGCTTCTTCCGGATTTGGATATACCACAGTTGGGAAATTCCCATCAGGAACATCTTGTTCCGGGATTGTTTCCACATTTTTAAATCCAATTTGCTCCAATACCTGGGGCACAAGGGTAATACCGGTGCCATGAATGGATGAAAAAACTATTTTTAGGTCGCTTTGCCTTTCAATCGCATCACGGTCCAGAACCCTTGACTTTATCTCATTGAGATAGATTTGATCAAAATCTTTTCCTATGATTTCAATTTTTGATGGGTCCTTTTCAAATTTAACGGCATCAAAACCGGATATTTTATTTACCTCCTCGATGATGTTTGCATCATGCGGGGGTGTAACCTGGCCACCATCAGTCCAATATGCCTTATAACCATTGTATTCTTTTGGATTATGTGAAGCGGTAATGACCAATCCACTCTGGCATTTAAAATGCCGGATGGCATATGATAATTCAGGTGTAGGGCGTAATTGTTCAAAAAAGTAAACCTGAAATCCATTCGCTGAAAATATTGAAGCAGCAATATCAGCAAAGTAGTCACTCTTGTTTCTACAATCATGGGCGATTGCAACTTTGATTTCCTGTCCTTCAAATTCCTTGAGCAGGTAATTGGATAGGCCCTGTGTAGCCATACCAACTGTATATTTGTTCATTCGATTGGAACCAACACCCATAATACCCCGTAATCCCCCGGTTCCGAATTCCAGATCTTTATAGAAAGATTCAACAAGTTCACTATCATCCTCATCGTTGATCATTCGTTGAATTTCACTTTTTGATTCTTCATCAATATTGCTATTCAGCCATTGTTTTGCTTTTTCTTCAGGTGTTATCATAATTCAATCATTTTACTATTCAATCATTCAACATTCAATCATTTCAGTAAACCAACATTCCACCCTTCGGCTACGTTCTGGGTTCCACTTAAGTTTTCTAG
>CAZONK010000261.1:1690-3165 GCA_964581095.1 uncultured Roseivirgaceae bacterium | reverse complement strand
CTTACGTCATTTTATGATGAACAATGGAGTGCTATTGAAAAATTGTTAAAAGGGGAGCGTGTATTGATGATTGAAAGAACAGGTTTTGGCAAGTCGCTCGTTTTTCAATTTGCAGCCATTATATTACCCGGGACCACGGTTATCTTTTCTCCTCTCATCGCACTCATGCGGGACCAGGTCAACAAATTAGAATCGCTGGGAATATCAGCAGCATACATTAATAGTTCCCTATCACTTGAAGAAAAAGCTGATACCCTCGCCCGGGCCCTGGAAGGTGATTATAAAATGTTATATATAGCCCCCGAAAGACAAGAGGATGTGACATGGCAGGAAACGGTACGGCATTTGAATTTGGGAATGGTGGTTGTGGATGAAGCGCACTGTATTTCATCATGGGGTCATGATTTTCGGCCCGCATACAGGCGTATCATCAACCTGGTACGTCAGTTACAATCCGATTTCCCCGTTTTGGCCTGTACTGCAACAGCCACTCGAAGGGTGCAGGAAGATATTACGACCCAACTTGACAATACGAGGTTAACGGTGATTCGTGGTGATCTTTCACGACCTAATTTCAAGTTGAATGTAATATTCACATCCTCCCAGGAAATCAAAATGCAGAAGGTACTGGAGTTAATAAATAATTTGCCCGGTACAGGAGTTATTTATTGTGGAACACAGGTTGAATCGGAGCAATATTCAAAATGGCTCGAATTTAATAGTATTAAGGCCACGTACTATAATGCCGGGTTGGACAATGAAACGAGGAAAGCTATTGAAATGGGGTTAATGAATAACACCTACAAGTGTGTTGTTTCTACCAATGCCCTGGGTATGGGTATTGACAAAGCAGACCTGCGATTTGTTATTCATACACAAGTACCCCAATCCCCATTACACTATTATCAGGAAATTGGCCGGGCGGGAAGAGATGGTATAGAGTCATATATTTACCTATTGTACAATGAAGGTGATGATGAGCTCCCCACTTCATTTATTGAAGGATCAAGGCCATCCGCAATGCAATATAATCGTGTAATTCAGGCCATTCAAAATGAATCGCTCAGCTTGTATGGTATTGTCAGGGCGGTAAACATGAAACAAAATAAGATCAAAGTGATCATCAATGACTTGTTGGACCAGGGGATTGCAATTAAGAACAGATCCAAATATGAATATAAATATGGGGCCCCTGGATTGGATACTACGGGTTTCGAAGCTCTCCGGGAGGCAAAGACGGATGATTTTCAGCAGATGAAAGCGTACATTTATAGTACTGATTGTAGAATGTCATTTTTACGTGCTTATCTGGGGGATGATCCAAATTCTAATTGTGAAACTTGCGATAATGATCTGGCCCTGATTGAAAAAGCCGTCCTGACAGAATCAGAAAAAGAACGTATTCAGGCATTTCGGGAGACAAATTTTCCTTCCCTGGATGTTTCAACTGATAGAAATATACTTATGGATGGTGT
>CAZONK010000261.1:0-1590 GCA_964581095.1 uncultured Roseivirgaceae bacterium | reverse complement strand
GCTTTTAGCATAAATGAAAATGTGCAGGGTAAAAAGATTTTATTAATTGATGATATCTTTGATAGCGGGCATACGATAAAAACCATTGGCGATTTATTGCAGGCCGAAGGTGCAATCGAAGTGGCCCCATTGACCATTGCGAAAACTGTAGGAGGAAGATAGTATGAAAGAAAGCAGCTTACCATACTGGATGGCCCTGAGTCATGCAAAAGGAATTTTCAACCGGAGAAAATTGGATTTTCTGATTGAGGTCGTCTATGAAAAAACGACACTGGAAGATGCATTAAAAAAGGTGATCAAGGGAGATAAGCAAGGGTTTGATTTTACCGGTAAGGAATGGGATGGGCTGCAAACCGGAGTTAATGACCTGGCAAATTACTCGTTTATTGCAGAAGAATTGGAAGCCAAAGGCATATCATGCATCAACATAATGGATAAGTATGTTTATCCGGGTATCCTGAAAGAGAACCTGAAAAAGCAGGCCCCCCTTCTGATCTACGCGAAAGGGAATATGGACCTCATCAAAAAGAAAAGCATCGCCATTGTTGGAGCAAGGGAAAGCCGGGATATATCACTGGAATTCACTAACAATGTTGCCAAAAAAGCGGTGAAAGACGGAGCTGTTGTAGTGAGTGGGTTTGCCAAAGGCGTAGATAAAAAGGCCCTCGATTCAGCGCTGGAATACGGAGGACAGAGCATTATTGTTTTACCACAGGGAATTGAGACCTATACATCAAAGGCTTATTACCAAAACATTGTAAAAGGAAATATTCTTGTAATCTCCACGTATCACCCTAAAACACCCTGGTCGGTGGGCCTGGCTATGGACAGGAATAAAACTATTTACGGTTTGGCAGAAAGGATATACGCTGCTGAATCAAATAGATCAGGGGGTACCTGGGAAGGTGTGTTGGATGGATTGAAGAAAGGAAGGAAAGTATATGTGCGGCAGCCCGGTGCAAATGAGAAAAATGCAAACGATGAATTGATTAAAAGGGGAGCTGTACCTGTTGATATCCACGGATTTGAAATAGCCGGCGAATTGAAAAGCATGGTGCAGGAAAAAGAAACGAAATACCGCCAGGGGAATTTGTTTGATGGGGAGTAATTTATTTCAAATCGTGTTATGATTCATCTTGTTCACAAATACAACACGTTCACGTAACGTGAACAAGAAAATAACGTGAACAAAAGGATTGATTTTGTTAAACGATCAATTATTATCTGTTTGTTAATATTCAAAATTTCATGGATCAGACAGAAGTATTAATAAATTTATCCGTATAAATTTGCGTATCGTTTGCTATACAGATCTCGCCTGCGCACCATGCCAAACCGGAAGGTCCGCGGCAGTGCCAGAGCAGGATCATCAGCGTCCCAACAGGATTGTTTCAAAAAAAATACAGATACAATATATCATTCAGAATTTTTTCCGGCTGGGTTGGAGACGCTGATGGGGCACGGCGGGGGGTCGAAGACCAGGGCAGGCACGGATCATGCTTGCGCTGCCGCCAGGCTGGAAGAGCCGCGCCAGAGTAATCCGGTTGCCTGTGGTTTCTGTTTCTAAATTGTAGTTTTTCATAATATCTG
>CAZONK010000260.1:0-3292 GCA_964581095.1 uncultured Roseivirgaceae bacterium | reverse complement strand
ATATTTACATCCATAAATGAATCATTAATACCATTTGGTCTCCTGAATAGTTACGTAAATTTTAAAAAAAATGAAAATCATTAAATTTTTACTGACTTTGGTAATTACGATTGGGTTAATTTATACACTCAATACCAAGTTTGGTTCCGTACCTCCGCTGGGCAAGTTCCTTGATCCGGTTAATGGTTTCTGGGCCAATGCAAGTACAAACCCTACTATCCAGGAAAAATTACAAATTCCAGGACTGCAAAAACCGGTTCAGGTGAATTACGATGAACTCCTCATTCCGCATATTTTCGCTGAAAATATTGAGGACCTTGTATTGGTGCAGGGATATGTACATGCATACCACAGGTTATGGCAAATGGAATTCCAGACCCATGCTGCTGCTGGAAGAATATCTGAATTGATTGGATCAGGCACTTTGGAATATGATCGTGGCCAGCGCAGAAAAGGAATGGTGTTTGGTGCGGAAAATTTTGTCAGCACTGTGGATGATACAACCAGGGCAATCATTGAACAATATGCAAAGGGGGTCAATTATTTTATCGACAATCTTGATTATGCTTCCTACCCCTTTGAATACAAACTTATGGGGTACGACCCCGAACAATGGACACCTCTTAAATCGGGGCTTTTATTAAACTATATGGCTGACATGTTGAACTCACACGAAAAAGATCTTGAAAATACAAATTTCGTTTACGTGTATGGGCGTGAGATGTTCGATATGATATACCCGGATGTTGATAATTATCAGGATCCTGTTGTTGATAAAACAGGTCAATGGGAATTTACCGCAATTACAAAAGAATACATTGCGAACAATGCCCCTATTGAAGATGGAATAACAGCATTTAAATTAGTAGCAAAACCTAATCCGAGGAACGGGAGCAATAATTGGGCTGTTGGGCCTGATAAATCCGCCACTGGAAATCCTGTTTTATGCAATGATATGCACCTGGGACTCAATATGCCTTCGCTATGGTTTTATAATCAACTCAGCACAACAAATATGAATGTAATGGGTCATAGTCTACCAGGTACTCCAATGGTTATCACAGGTTTCACAGATTCCATTGCTTGGGGCTTTACAAATGCGCAACGTGATCTTGTGGATTGGTACCTTATCAAATTTGAGGACGAGTCCCGTAATAAATATTTATTAGATGGCGAGTTTCAGTCAACAACCAGGGTAATTGAAGAAATTAAAATTGCCGGTGAAAATTCATATTATGACACCGTTGTATATACCACATTTGGTCCGGTTATGTATGATAATTCCTTCAGAGGGGCATCAGGAAAAAATGGTTATGCCCGAAGATGGATTGGCCATGATCCATCCAGTTCCCTCAAAATGTTTTACCTTATGAACCAGGCTAAAAACTTTGATGATTATATGGATGCCCTGGATTTCTTAACCTCCCCTGCTCAAAATGTAGTATTTGCATCGGTCCAGGGCGATATCGCCCATCGGGTACAAGGTAAATATCCATTAAAAGGGTTTGAAGAAGGAAAATTTTTACTCGATGGAACAAAATCAGCAAACAACTGGTCGGAATATATACCCCCCAGGCAAAATGCATCCTGGAAAAATCCTGAACGTGGATTTGTAGCTTCTGCAAATCAGCACCCTGCGGATTCTACCTACCCATATTATGTAACTGCATCAGTATTCGAAGCTTATCGCAACCGCCGTATCAATGATGTTTTGCGCTCTGATAACAGCATAACTGTAGATGATATGAAGAAGTTGCATTATGATAACTTTAGTACGAAAGCAAAAGAAAGCCTGCCAACAATGCTTCAGCTTCTGGAAAGTTCTCAATTGGGCAATGATGAAAACCTGGTGATAGCAAAGCTCAAAAATTGGGACTACTATTTTAACGCAGATTCTGAGGAGGCCGTCTATTTTACTAAATGGTTTCGAGATGCTTACACCAATACCTGGGATGAAATAAAGGAGAGGCCGGAAACTCTTGCATATCCATCGGCATACTCTTTTGTCAACTTATTGAATAATTATCAGGACAATATATTTTTTGATAATCTCTCTACGCCTGGTGTTGAAACCGCCGGTGAAATTGTTGTATCGGCTTTTAAAGCGATGGTAACAGATATCGAAGAGTGGTCTGATGAAAACGGGCAGGTAACCTGGGCGAATTATAAGAAAACATATATTCAACATTTATCCAGGTTAAAACCTCTGGGTTCTTATGAAATAAATACCGGAGGTGCTGGTGGTGATGTTGTAAATGCCACAGGTTCGAACCATGGGCCAAGTGAAAGAATAATCATTGAACTGGATCCGAAGGGGGTGAAAGCATGGGGGCATTTCCCCGGAGGCCAGTCAGGAAATCCCGGAAGTCATTATTATGATAATTTCATTGAACCATGGGCGAATGGCCAATATTTTGAATTAAATCTTTTTGCAAACGAGGAAGCTTCGAATAGTTACACTATTTATAGTCAAACGATCGAACCTAAATAATGCCTTCTATGAAATTAAAACTTGTTCTTAAAATTGTTTTTACAGCTGTCGTTGCATTTTTATTGCAAATGTATCTTCCCTGGTGGTCTGTTGCCATCGCGGGATTTGTAATTAGTTTTATCCTGTCATCAAGTGGGATTACCTCATTTTTATCAGGATTCTTCGGTATTGGGATTAATTGGTTTGTCCTGGCATTTTACATCGATGGTGCCAATAACAGTATTCTTTCCCAGAAAGTTGCACAGATATTCACTTTACCCAACCCGATGGTGCTCATCATTGTTACAGCTGTTGTCGGCGCTCTAACGGGAGGATTTGGTGCACTCACCGGAAGTTACTTCCGAAACCTGATTTTACCGGTTAGCGAAGATTTATATATTGATTAGTTAAGATTAAGCGCCAATCTCTTCTTTGATCAATACTCCGCTTGCAATAAATTCTAATCTTTCCTCTGGTTCAGTGATTGTATCTATTTCATCCTGAGATTTTCCTGCTTCTTCAGCATAGTGTTGCAGGGTTTCAACATCTACAAGCTTTTGGGAAACCTCTCCTTCAATAATAGCAACATATCCCGCCGAATTTTTAGGTACAAAAAAACCGTAGTCCTTGAATGTAACACGCATTGTTTCACCATTACCAATATCCATGATCATCCAGCACCCCTTCATCTGGCATACTTCTTTAATTTCACCCTCTACCCGCAAACTAACAGCTTCGGATTCTCCAAGTGAAGTCAATACCTGGTCGGGTGTGATAATATCGCCATCGGTGATGGATTCACCAAAGGTACCGGTAGTTATT
>CAZONK010000259.1:0-3413 GCA_964581095.1 uncultured Roseivirgaceae bacterium | reverse complement strand
AAAGTGATCGGACAAGTAGAAGCATCTGACAAATCGAGGGTTACTATCCTTAGCCCCCATGGTGAGTTTGAATACACGTAATTTAAGAAGGTATTGCCCTCCATTTAAAAGATTTTTCATCAACAGCCCGCATGGTTGCCAGGATTCCATTGAGATGATCGTATTCATGCTGCACTAATTCTGATAAATCATCGGCCACTGCCCACTCTTTTGGTTGCCATTCAGCATCGAAATACTTAATAGTTACAGACCTGTGTCTGCTCACTTTAACATACAAATTTGGAAAACTCATACAGTCATCCCATAATTCAAACATTTCATCACTCTTGTGATCGAGTACAGGGTTAATGAGAATGATTGGCTCATTAATGTTTATATAAATCAACCGCTTCATAATTCCCAATTGGGGAGCAGCGATGGCACGGCCAAACTGATACCTGACCCTGATTTCTTCCATTACATTGTGTAAATCTGCTACCCATCCGTTAACCAATGGCAATTCGGACTTTTCTACAGGTTCGCTGATTTTGTAAAGTCGTTCATCACCCAGAAGTAACAAATCAGAAAGATTTTTCATTGGTGTTCTCTTTACATCTATTGTTTTATCCATTTTAACCTGAAATCAAACTCATCGGCAAATAAATATAAGGTATCGCCATGAAACTCATAGCGACGTTTCACCAATTCGTCTTTTTGAGAAGGGTCAGAGTGAAGATAGCGCTGGTGCGTTAGCGTTTGGGCTTGCTCATCTATGCTGTATTCAGCGAGATACCAATAATCCGATGAACCAATTTCATCCTGGAGGTTCCCGGGTTCATTTAATTCATTGTATCCTTCCGGTAAAAAATGTGCGGACATATTCCCATGGCTATCATAGTGCAGGTATCCTGTACCATTTTTCATCCAGTTCGCCTGGGTCCACTTTCCCGATAAAGAGTCCCGTGCTTCGATAATTGCTAGTTGCCAAAGGCCCACAATAGTATGGGCTTGATCTTGACTATTATTACAGGCACTTGCAATAATGATAATTAAATATAAAAACACTCCGGATTTCATTTTAAGCATTTTTCAACATGCGATCCAAATCTTCCTTAAGGTCTTCCACATCTTCTATCCCTACAGAAAACCGCAGCAACCTGTCATTGATCCCTGCATTTTTACGTTCTTTCCGTGTCATTTTTGCATGAGAAGTTTTAACAGGTTCTGAAATGATGGATTCCACTCCGCCCAGGCTTACGGAAGAGTGAATGATTTGCATTTGGTGCAACATCTTTCCCAAATTTTGAGGATCAGTGATTACTTCGAATGAAAGCATCCCCCCATATCCCGACATTTGAGAAGAAGCAATGGAATGCTCAGGATGAGAAGTGAGCCCGGGATAGAATACAATATCAACTTTACTATGATTTTCCAGAAACACTGCTAGCTCCAGCGCGTTCTCATTTTGTTTTTCCACACGAATGGACAATGTTTTTAAGCTTCTCTCAAGAAGTGCTGCTGTAGTTGCATTTACGTTTCCTCCAAAATTTACGGCAGTATTCCATACCTTTTCAATAATCAATTTTTGCGAAATAACTGCCCCACAAATAATATCACTATGACCACCCAGGTATTTAGTGCCCGAATGTATAACAATATCAATTCCCATATCGAGGGGTGTTTGATTGATGGGTGTGGCAAATGTATTATCAATAATGGTTGTAATATCGTTCTCCTTTGCAATCCGTGCTATCATCCTGATTTCTATGATTTGCAATAGTGGATTGGAAGGTGTTTCAAAATAGATTGCCCGGGTGTTTTCTCTGATATTTGATTTCAGAGACGATTCATCACCCTTGCAAAATGAATAACTGACTCCAAACTTCCCAAGCTCATTCACTACGGCATGGTGTGTACCACCATAGAGGTTTCCAATGAAAATCGCATGGTCCCCTGATTTGAGAATACTAAATAACACTGAAGTGATTGCAGACATGCCACTACTTGTCAGGAGGCCTGCGTCACCATTTTCCAGTGCACAGAGTTTATCAACTACTACTTTTTGATTGGGGGTATTGAAATACCTCGGATATACAGGGACATCTATATCCTGGTAATCAAAAGCGGTGCTTGGATATAAAGGCGTAACCATTCCTTTGGTATTCGGATCGATTATCCTACCGCTATGTACACACTGGGTTGCTTTCATTTGATCTTTCATTGGTTGGTTTAAATCCAGTTAACAATATTTGGTTGCTTCCTCTCCAACATTGATTGAGGTATACTTGCCATTATTTCATTGTAAAGAGAGTCAACAAGCTTTTTTTTCAAATAACTACGGTACATCACAAGACTAACCTCACGGGATGGTGCAGGTTCTTTAAAATACCGAAGTTTTTCTTTTGATTTATCTTCCATTTCAAAAGTTGAAAGTTCCGGAAGCAATGTTACGCCTCCATAGGCATCAACGAGCCTTCGAATGGCTTCAATAGAACCACTCTCATAAGTAAACGATGAATTTACAGGTCTTAAAGCTTTTAAATCACAAATATTAATTACCTGTTCCCGAAAACAATGCCCCTCATTAAGGATCCATATATTTTCATTTTTTAGATCATTTACGACAATATTTTTTTTCTGTAGATCGGTTGTGCCGGCAACATATCCAATAAAATGTTCGTAAAATAATGGACGTTCGATAATGGAATGATTGTGTAATGGGGTAACCAGTATCCCGATATCAAGAAGGTCATTATTTAGTCTTGTAATAATATCCGCTGTCACAAGCTCTTCAACTTTTACATTCACCTCGGGATATTTATCGAGAAATCCTGAAATAAATAATGGTAGCAGGTAAGGGGCCAACGTTGGGATAATACCAATCCTTAAATCACCTTTGATTCCTTCCGCTTCATTTATAACTATATCCGAAACTTTTTTTGCTTCATTCAGAACAGTGCGGGCTTGAGCAATTACTTTTTTGCCCAATTCCGTTGGAACGACAGGTTGTTTACTACGATCAAATATCAAAACGCCAAGCTGATCCTCCAGCTTTTGAAGTTGCATGCTCAACGTGGGTTGGGTAACAAAGCAATGTTCCGCAGCGGTAGAAAAATGCCGGTAGTTATCCACAGCAACAATATATTCCAATTGTGTCAGCGTGATTTTTGTTGAAAATTTTATAGTTTCCACAAATGATTATTGAATTAATATCAATTTCATTGATAAACTTCGTCAACATCAGCATTGAATCAAAATAATGGAAAAGTTATTTATCAGGAAAATTAGAATATAGGAATATAGTAATTCCAGCTGTTCAACAGATAGTTAAGCATACCGGATGTGAGTAATTATTTAGAGATTTTTGTAATTTACAGGTTCTTAAAAGCTAAAATGAAGCATATTATTTACATATTCTTTGCTTTTCATATCCT
>CAZONK010000258.1:0-3425 GCA_964581095.1 uncultured Roseivirgaceae bacterium | reverse complement strand
TTTTTTTTCAATTATCAAGGCAATACCGGCAGCTACAAGCAGCCCATCTACAACCGAATTATCATCAATTTTATGAATGTCTTGCAAGGTTACAAGTACCCCCGGCAAAATACCCGATGCACCGGCAGTGGGGGCTGCCACTACACGGCCCATGCACGAATTAACTTCTTTGGCTGCCAATGCACGAGCGATAAGAAGCTGAAATTCACCGGACAGAACGGTAACATCATTTTTCGCGACCTTTTTACCGCCGTTGTCGATCATTCCTGACCGGGATGTAGTATTTTCATTCAGCCCGGTATGCACCGCATCTTTCATTACATCATAGGCTTCTGTTAACTTTAATCTTATGTTTTTTTCATCCCTGTTTTTTTGTTCCTGTTCATAGATCAGAACTGATTCGGAAAGCGACACTTTGTTTGTGTGGCAATACGCTTTCCATTGTTTGAAGTCAGTAAATAAAAAAGACATTGATCAAATGAATTTAACAAGGTCATATTTAATAGCTTCCTCCAATAATCTGGATTTACTTACTGGAACTACTCCTACATGTTCGCAAACTAATCCCCCTCCAATATTTGCAAGTTCGCCGGTGAATTGTTGGTTCAGGCCTAATGCTTTGCAGGCAGAAATAATACTTGTTACCGTATCACCGGCACCAGATACATCGGAGATTGTTCTTACATGAGCTGAAATGTGAATTTCCTTGTTTTCACTATTGATAATCACTCCTTTTTCAGCCAGGGTTAGGTAAATCTCACCTGTGTCTATGGTATCTTTCAATTTCCGCACAGTTTGCATGATCTCAGGAAGGGATTGGGGTGAATCATCCAGTTTCAGTCCTTCTACCATCTCAGAGAGGTTTGGCTTAAATATGGTAACTCCCTGGTAATTGTGGAAATTCCTTCGCTTTGGATCTACCACCGTTGGAATTTTATTTTCATTGGCTCGTTGAATAATTTTTGAAATTACCCGTTCTGTAAGTGTTCCTTTATCATAATCTTCAAATATGATTACATCTGTATCAACCATATTTTCAAACACCTTATTCAGTAGTTGATCTTCTTCCTCTTTTGATAAAAATACGTCGGTTTCAGAATCGATCCTCACAATATGTTGGTAACCAGATAAGACCCTGGTTTTTACGGTTGTGGGCCTTGATGTACTCTTTACAATCCCATCAGCAGGGATTTTCCTCAATTGAAGTCTTTCTATAAATCTATTTCCTTCGGGATCTGCACCTATAACAGCACAAAGAATTGGTTTTACCCCCAGCGCCTGCAAATTCAGGGCAACATTAGCGGCACCCCCCAGTCGGTATTCTTTACCGGTTGTGTTCACAATAGGCACCGGGGCTTCGGGAGAAACCCTGTCAACATTGCCCCATACATATGCATCAACCATTACATCTCCAATTACCAGGGCTTTAATGTTTTTAAATCCTTCAAAAATATCCTGGATTGTGCTACTCATTTTTATTGGAGATTTGCTAGTCCGGTTTTAATTCGTTTTAAAGCTTCAATTAAATCATCCCGGGATGCAGCGTAGCTCAAACGGATAGATTCAGGAGATCCGAAAGCTTCACCGGTCACAACCGACACCTTGCATTTCTCAAGTAGGTACATGCTCAAGTCTGTTGCATTTTCAATTGTTGTTTCACCATCACTTTTTCCAAAATAGGAACTTACATCAGGGAAAAAGTAGAATGCTCCGCCTGGAAGGTAGGTCTTTACACCCGGTATATCATTTAGCAGATCAAATACCATCTGCCTGCGTTCCCTGTATTCAGCAGCCATTGCCTGGGTAGGTTTCAGGTCTCCGGTGATGGCTGCAAGTGCAGCACGTTGGGCAATAGAACTTGCACCTGATGTAAACTGACCTTGAATTTTAGAACATGCTTTAGCTATCCATTCGGGGGCCGAAATGAATCCAATACGCCATCCGGTCATTGCAAATCCTTTGGATACGCCGTTAATTGTAATGGTTCGGTTTTGCATTCCTGGCAAAGCGCCAATACTCACATGCCCTCCTGTAAAGTTAATGTGTTCGTATATCTCATCTGAGATCACAATTATATCAGGGTATTCTTTGAGTACATCTACGAATTTCTCCAGTTCCCCTTTGCTGAAGACAGATCCTGTTGGATTACAAGGAGATGAAAATATCATCAATTTTGTTTTATCAGTGATTGAGGCTTTTAATTCATCAGCAGTAGCTTTATAATCATTTTCAAGTCTGCCTTTTACGAAAACAGGAATTCCCTCGGCTATTTCAACTATATCAGGATAGCTTACCCAATAGGGGCTTAGTATCGCCACTTCATCTCCCGGATCCAACAAGCTAAGCATAATATTGGCTATCGATTGTTTTGCCCCTGTAGATACTACAATATTTGCTGCTGTGGATTCCAGACCATTTTCTTTTCTAAATTTATTAGCGATAGCTTCACGTAAATCAGCATAGCCCGGAACAGGGGAATATGAAAAATATTTTCCCTCGTCAATTGCTGATTTAGCAGCCTCACGAATAAAATCCGGAGTTTTAAAATCAGGTTCTCCAAGGCTTAAACTTATTACATCGATTCCTTTTGACTTGAGTTCGCGAGCCTTTGCCGACATTGCAATTGTTGCTGATTCTGACAGGTTTTTCAACCTCATTGATAAGCTTTCCATTTCTGATAAATTTTATATGATATTGGTCAAAAATAATCATTTAGCAGGAAGTACCTATAAATTAAATTAAGATTTATCCATCATTTGAAAATTGATTTTCAATATATAAATGTCATGACCTGAAATGATGGTGGTTGGTAATTAATTGTCAGGATCTATTATAGTCTACCCGCGAAATGATACTCCGACCCAGGGTGATTTCATCGGCATATTCAAGCTCACCTCCAACGGGAATTCCACGTGCTATGGAGGTAATTTTTACATCTGGATCTTTGATTTTTTTAGAGATATAAAAAGTAGTAGTGTCTCCTTCCATTGTTGGGCTTAGTGCAAAGATGATTTCGTTAATTTCCGAAGCAGTATCTGTTACCCTGGCAATTAGCGATTCTATTTTAAGGCTATCGGGGCCAATTCCATCAACAGGAGAAATTACGCCTCCCAGTACATGGTATATTCCACGGTACTGTCCTGTATTTTCGATCGCAAGCACATCCCGTGAATCTTCCACAACACATAAAATTGAAGAATCCCTTCGGTGGCTTACACATATGGCACACGTGTCATTGTCCGAAATATTATGGCAAATTTCACAATACCTGATTCCTTCTCTCATGTTTTTTAATGCTTCTGACAGGTTTTTGGTTGTACTTTTCTCTTGTTTTAACAAATGCAGGACCAATCTCAAAGCTGTTTTTCGGCCAATTCCCGGGAGTTTGGAAATCTCATTCACTGCTTCTTCAATGAGTCGGGAGG
>CAZONK010000257.1:0-3524 GCA_964581095.1 uncultured Roseivirgaceae bacterium | reverse complement strand
TGAGTTTGGATAATATTGAAACTTGATATTGGCGCCTCTGTGAAATTGGATTCCTGCATGTACTGCAGTTTGAATCGTTCTCACCCGGTCTGTAAACCAAAAGACATTTTTCTCTACTTTATCACCATTGACAAATTTCTTTTCCTTGAAGTTGAAGGCATATTCAATATTTCCACCTACATAAATAAATGCTTTATCCATATTTCCAATTTTAATACCCAATGGAATTCCAATGTTGTAGGTTCTAAATTTTCGGCGTATTGACGCACTATCGGGATCATCCGTGATGAATCCCACGTTTCGAAGATTAACACCAGTGTAAATCCCAACCGATTTACTAAAATCCTTATTCAACATTGATTGAAAGTTAAGTACAGGCGCAAACCTGACTACTGTATTGTCCCTCACTGAATGTATAGGGTTGTTCCATGAAAAAATTGTTTCACTTCCTGAAGTTGTGTACCAACCTGATTGGGCATTTGCATTATAAATTATCAGAGCTATAAATATGAGAGGTAAATATATTTTTTTCATTGGTTATAATTTTTGTCTGCTTTCAGTTGGAAGGATGCAATTTGTTAGTTCAACGTTGCATCAGGAAAAATGTTAGTAAGATTTTTTAATTATTTATTTCCGGGTGCAAATTTAGCTATTAAATTTGTTCAAATACTCTTATCACATATAATAAAAAGCGATGATGAAAAAGAAATTGTTCACTGTATTATTACTTTCGATTGCATATATCACTTCATGCAATGAATCGGAAAACGATGCAATTATTGTGGATGGAAGTGAGATACCACCAATAACTGCATCTGCAATAAAAGAAATCAATTCTGAAGATCCCAGTAAAATAAAGGTCACGATTAATGATGCCCAAGGCAAACTGCTTGAACAGGGTGAATACAATAAGAACAGAAGAGAAGGGGCATGGACAACATACCATCCCAATGGGTATCCAAAGGAAATCAGTAGTTATGTATCCGGTGCTAAACAGGGATTATGGATATCACTCGATAATCGAGGGCAACTTCTTGAAAAAGCGTACTTTTCCAATGATCAGAAAGATGGAACCTATATTAAATATAACCGGTCAAGGATCAAAGAAGAACACAATTATCGGAATGGAGTCCTCTCGGGACCACTGAAAAAATACTACGATAATGGTAAAATAATGGAGGAGAGCACATACACCGATGGAAAATTAAATGGAATAGCAAAGTGGTATGATCAGGAGGGAAATGTAACCATTGAATACGAGTACAAAAATGGTGAATGGATTAATCCCGAAGAATAATCCACATCTGAAGCATCAAATAACAAAAATCGTTTATTATAATCTCTTGGGAGGTAAATTAAATTTTACTACTTTCATCAGTCTAAAATAAGTATATGGATATTTTTTTGATTCCGGAAACCTGGATTGCCCTCCTTACACTTACCTTCATGGAGATTGTTCTGGGAGTAGATAACATCATCTTTATTTCAATTGTTTCAAACAAACTTGCGGAAGATCAACAAAGAAGGGCCCGATTATTTGGTTTGGCACTGGCGTTAATTATTCGAATTGGACTACTTGCAAGCATCACCTATATTATTGGTATGACAAAACCACTTTTTGTAATTCCATGGCTTGACCATGAGGTGAGTTTCAGGGATTTAATTTTGATTTTGGGAGGACTATTCCTGATAGCAAAGAGTACATTGGAAATCGGTCAGAAAATGGAGGGTTTGGGTGTAAGTCAGGAATCGCAAGGCAAAACTTCTTTCAATTCAGTAGTTGTACAAATAATATTACTGGACATTATTTTTTCATTTGATTCAATTCTGACTGCAATCGGGCTATCCAAACAGCTTTTGTTAATGATAATTGCAGTAGTAATAGCAATGATTGTTATGATGGTATTTTCAGGAAAAATCAGTGATTTTATCAAAAAACATCCAAGCCTGGAGGTTCTTGCCCTTTCATTCCTCATCCTTATTGGGTTTATGCTTGTTGTTGAAGCTTTTCATTACCAAGTGCCAAAAGGATATATATATTTCGCCGTATTCTTCTCTTTAGGAGTTGAGGTCCTGAATATTGGTGCCAGAAAAAGAAAACGGGTAGTCCGTTTAAATAAACGTATTGAAGAGGCCACACCCCGTATCTGGATATCCAGGGCTGAAGTAGCGGAAAAACAGTAATAATGATGAGACATAAACCACTTATTACGTTCCTTTTTCTATTCATTTTTTGCCAGTTAGCAATTTCTCAAATTGTACTTGTGCCCGATCGTGTATTTGACGGATTTGAAATGCACGCAGGCTGGATTGTTGTGGTCATGGAAAACCAAATTGTTTATTCGGGACCTTCTGATAAATTCAATGGTGAAAAATCCACAACCATTGAATTGCATGATTATACACTCATGCCGGGAATGATCGAAGGGCATGCGCATATGTACCTGTATCCCTACAACCAGGCATCATGGAACGACCAGGTATTGAAAGAGTCCGTTTCCTATCGAACAGCCAAGGCAACGTGGAATGCACAGCAAACATTAATGGCCGGATTTACCACTGTTCGTGACCTGGGTACTGAAGGCGCCGGTTTTGCTGATGTGGGGTTAAAAAAAGCTATTCAGGATGGAGTGATCCCCGGCCCCCGCCTGATCATATCAACAAAAGCGATCGTTGCTACCGGTAGTTATGGCCCCAAAGGATTTGCGGATCATGTTGATATACCATTAGGCGCGGAGGAAGCCGACGGCAGTACTATTGTTCAGGTGGTGAGGAATCAAATTGGAAAAGGAGCCGATTTTATTAAAGTGTACGCCGACTACCGATGGGGACCTGAAGGAGAAGCCCGGCCAACATTTTCAATTGATGAATTGAAACTAATGGTCAAAACTGCGGAGAGTAGCGGGCGTTATGTGGTCGCCCATGCATCCACAGTGGAAGGAATGCGCCGAGCCATATTGGCAGGGGTAGAAACCATAGAACATGGTGATGGAGGAACAGATGAAATTTGGAAAATGATGAAAGAACACAATGTTGCTTTTTGCCCAACCCTGGCTGCAGGCGATGCTGTACTTCAATATAATGGATGGGAAAAAAGTACCCAACCTGATCCTGCAAGGATTGTAAATAAGAAAAAAACATTTACTGCAGCATTGCAGAACAATGTAAAAATAGTTGCAGGTGGCGACGTTGGCGTGTTTGAACATGGGGATAACGCACGAGAACTTTTAATGATGCATGATTATGGCATGGAAAGAATCGAAGTTTTGAAATCAGTTACAAGTGGAAATGCGAATACCTTCCATCTCGAAAATCTTGGCCGGTTAAAAAAAGGATTTATCGCGGATATCATTGCCGTGGAAGGTAACCCGGCAGATGATCTGAGTAATCTCTATAATGTGGGATTTATTATGCAAAACGGGGTCATCGTTAAGAACCAGGCCGGGCAAAAGTAGCTATTGGTTTTATATAACTTACCTATATTTGTGTTGGGTCAATATCAAGAATCATCAAAAATATTTACA
>CAZONK010000256.1:0-3572 GCA_964581095.1 uncultured Roseivirgaceae bacterium | reverse complement strand
ATGACAGTTTGGGGATCAATCTTCCAACGAGTGTTGGAATAGTACTTGCGCTCCCCTTTATGATGTACCATTTGATTTTTGAAATAGTTTTCCATGGGCAAAGTATTGGGAAAATGGCGCTGAAACTAAAAGTTGTGATGCTGGACGGGTCAAGGCCTTCCATGGCTGCGTATTTCATACGGTGGATTTTCAGGTTGATCGAACTCACCGCAACCTCGGGTATGGTAGCTGTTATAACAATTCTTATCAACGGAAAAGGACAGCGGCTGGGAGATATAGCAGCCGGTACTACTGTTGTTAAGTTGCAGCAAAAAAGCAGGGTTCAGCGCCATGAATTAATCAAACAGGAATCAGAAGATTACACTGTAAGTTTTGACAACGTAGATAACCTTACAGACAAGGATATTGCCGTAATTCTTGAATCCCTAAAAGTATATCGGAATTCAGGAAACAAAAAACCGGTGGAGGCTGTGGAAAATAAAACGAAAGAAATACTTCATATACAGTCTGATCTTCCGACCATAAAATTTCTTTACACCATCGTAAAAGATTATAACTACCTTACATCGGGTATGTCATGAAGGTATATTCGAAATCGCAACTGGCGATGCGGAATGGCATAGACCACAATAAGGTTTGGATAGCTTACAAAGGAAATATTTATGATGTAACCCGTTCAAAATTATGGAGAAAAGGAGAGCATTATGAGCATTGGGCGGGGCAGGACCTAACAGAAGAATTAAAAGACGCACCTCATAACGCTAACGTTTTCGATAAGTTTGAGGTAATTGGATTGCTGAAACGTTAGGAATCATACAAATTGTTAAATTATACCAGGAATAAAACAAATGTGTCAATCTATATAAAGGAATATATGTTTAACTGTCAACTTATTTTAGGACGATACAACGATACCCAATCAGTACAACCCCCTAAATCCCCCTTTTTTAAGGGGGACTTTTTGGAACTGAAAATCAAATATTTGAATCATTACATAATTTTAGACCTATTCCCCCTTATCAAAGGGGGAACAAAAGGGGGTTGTCAACCAAACTTCTTTTGTGTTGAAAACCACATTCCTTTCCAGCTGGATGTCGCCAAAGCTTTCGCGCATGGGGCAGAGACAAATTTTAAATGCGTTATAAATAAAAATCAAATTGTCAATTTTATGAATGTATTAAAATGATACTGATTGCTGATAGTGGGGGAACAAAAACTGCATGGCGGGTCATCGACAAAGGTAGAATAGTTAATGATATCGAAACCAAAGGGCTCAATCCATACTACCGAACCCCAGAAACCATTATAAATGTAATATCAAATGAACTTTTCCCGAATATCAGCTCCAACATTGCTGAAATATACTTTTATGGGGCCGGCTGTTCTAACATTGAAGGTTGTAACAAAATCAGGGATGTACTCCATAAAACATTCCCTGAGGCACAAATTGAAGTCACTCATGATCTGCTGGGAGTTGCCAGGGCACTATGTGAAAATAAAGAAGGGATTGCATGCATTCTTGGTACAGGATCAAATTCCTGCCACTATGATGGAGTGGAAATAGTCAAAAACATCCCCTCCCTTGGATACATTCTTGGGGATGAAGGAGGAGGTTCATTCATGGGTAAAAAATTAGTTACTGATTACCTACGGGGTAATATGCCAAGGGAGTTAGCAGATATATTCCATCAAAAATTTAAGCTGGGTAAATCTGAAATTGAGAAAAAAGTTTACCTGGAGGATAACCCGATGCAATTTCTATCAGGGTTTGCTCCTTTTATACTTGATCATGTAAAAGAACAATATATGCATGATCTTGTTTCTTCATCTTTCAGGATTTATTTAGAATATTCTGTATTTAAATATCAGAATTACAAGCGCTTACCTATACATTTTGTAGGTGGTGTTGCCTATAATTTTCGTGAAATTCTAATCGAAGTTCTTAATGATGAAGGATTAAAAATCGGCAATATTTTAAATAATCCCATTGAAGGGCTGACACAATACCACTTGTCATTGTAAATTTGTAGTTATCACATTAAATAACTCTGCTTGAAAGTAACCGAACAATCCTCTAATTACAGGCATCTCGAAAAAATGTCTGTCCGGGACCTCCTCATTAACATTAACAATGAAGACAAGACTGTTCCTAATGCGGTTGAAAGGACCTTGCCTCAACTTGAGGCTTTGATCCCCGAAATAGTAAAGCAAATGAAAAAGGGAGGTCGATTATTTTACATTGGTTCGGGCACAAGTGGCCGGTTGGGTATTCTGGATGCCTCCGAATGCCCCCCAACATTTGGCATTGCCCAGGGAGAAGTTGTTGGCATAATTGCCGGTGGCGACTCTGCTATACGCGAAGCTGTAGAATTTGCAGAAGATGATGAGGAACAAGGGTGGAAGGACCTTCAGGAATTTCAGATCAACCACAAAGATGTTGTCATTGGTATAGCTGCGTCGGGCACCACACCCTATGTGATTGGAGCAGTAAAAAAAGCCGGTGAAAATGGATTAATAACAGGTTGCATTACTTGCAACAGGTATTCTGAACTTGCGAAACATTCAATGTTTCCTATCGAAGTAGTTGTAGGCCCTGAGTTTGTTACTGGAAGTACCCGTATGAAATCCGGAACAGCGCAGAAACTTGTATTAAACATGATTTCTACTTCTGTTATGATTCAACTGGGCCGGGTAAAAGACAATAAAATGGTGGATATGCAACTTACCAACAATAAACTTGTTGACCGAGGTTCACGAATGCTTATGGAAGAACTCTCTGTTGGAAGGGATGAAGCAGAGAAATTACTCGAAAAACATGGTTCAGTGAGGAAAGTAATCGAACAAATTCGCAAGGATGCACCTGATTGAACCTTTCTATAACTGGGACAAATATTACAATTCCAGCAGGGACGAGCAATCACCTTTCAATGGTAAAGAGTACAATTACACGTCGTATTCCGAACATATATATGGCTATTATATTGATCCCGGATGGGATTTTTTTGGATCTGAAACTTTATACATCAAAATTCTATATATAAACTACGATCAAGGTTTTGCTGTAATCGAATTTATTGGAGAATGGAATGATGCACTTAACAATGATGTTATGCATCTGAAGCGTAATATTATTGACCATCTCACTTTCCAGGGAATAAACAAATATGTTTTGGTTGGAGAAAATGTACTTAATTTTCACGGTTCAGATGATTGTTATTATGAAGAGTGGTTTGAAGAAATTGAGGAAGGATGGATTGTCGCCATGAATTTTGCCGAATTCGTTACTGAAGAGTGGAAGAAATATAATGTGGACAGTTTTTTTATATTTGGAGGAGAACTAAATATCCCTGCCTGGAGGACAATGAAACCAACTGCATTATACCAAAAAATAAATGATTTAGTTCACCGGAGAATACCATCTTTCTAGTTATGAAATTAAAACAAATAAACAAATTTGTACTTGTTTCCTCCCTGGTTGGAATAGTCCTGTCAGCGTGTAACAGGATAAATGAACCAGAATTCATTTCTGATAACACATACCTGGTATCACTGGAAGAAGTTGATTTTATAGC
>CAZONK010000255.1:0-3634 GCA_964581095.1 uncultured Roseivirgaceae bacterium | reverse complement strand
CGTGATCAGGATACCTATTTTGCTTTATTGAAAAGCAAGGTTAGGAAAGGAGGTTTTGTATTGCTGGCGGAATATAATCTACAAGGAGCCAAAATATGTGCAGGCCTTCCGGTTCATCGTTACAGTGAGAAAATGTTACAGGATAAATTGGAAAGTAACTTTACACTTACAGATAGTTTTGACTATTTATTCACGTCACCTTCCGGGGATGTAAAGCCTTATATTTACACCTTGTTTCAAAATCTAACTGGAGATTAATGACAAAATTCCGATTAATACTTCCGACCTGTCTGTTTTTTATATATACACTTCCGGCATTCACACAAGGCATAATTTATGCCGAATACGAATCTGATTATATCAATAAAGTGAAAGCCTGGAGACAGCAGAAAGACGAGAACTATAAGCAGGAAGATAAAACCATGCTTACAAAAGAACTTCTAAAAAACTTTAGTGGATTAAACTACTACGATATTAAGTATGATTATGTTGTACAAGGGAAGTTAACAAAATTTAATGACGGCCGGACTTTTAGCATTAAAACCACAGGTGGTGAATCTTATGAATACCTTATTTTTGGTAAAGTACAGTTTTTAATTGAAGGAAATCAGCTGGAATTGCAGGTTTATCAAAGCCAGCGGTCTGCAACTGCCGGAAAGAAGAAAGGGGCTCTTTTTATCCCATATATCGATCTGACATCCGGAGGGGAGACCTTTGGTGGCGGACGGTACCTTGTGCTGGATGTTCCGGACAATGATACGCTGCCACTTGATTTCAATATGGCCTATAACCCTTATTGTGTATATGATGTGGGTCATTCCTGCCCGATTCCCCCACGTGAAAACCGTTTGAATGTGAGAATTGAAGCTGGAGAAAAAATGTATCCATTGTGATGGAAAAAGAATGAAAGTTTTTTTGACACTAATAACCGGATATACCTCATTTAAGGTGAAGAATTTTTGAATTGACTAAACATCTTTGGGAATAAATTTAGTGTAACAGATATCCCAAAAATATGCTGGGATTAAAAGGACAACTTTCAATTGGAACTTATAAAATAATCCGAAGCAGAATATTTGATAGCGAAAGACAAGGATTTACTCGCTTTGAATCCCTTCGCAGGAGTGGTGATAATGGCACCGGCAGAGTTTCAACAACGTATCTATTTGAACTAATTAAAAGAAAATTATATGAAAATCAGGTTTTATTTTTCCATATCTCTTACAATGGTAGTACTCAATACTTCTGTGACCATGGCACAGGAAAATTTTAAAATGGTCAATTACTCCACTGAGGATGGTGGTAGCATTGAGGCGACTTTATTTGATGCTGGAAAAGAAAAAGTAGTCCTGTTTGCCCATGGCACCATATTTAATAAAGAAAGCTGGTATTTTCTGGCCGAAAAACTCTGGGAAAAACAGGTATCATCCCTTTCTATTGATTTTCGAGGGTATGGAAACAGTAAGTCCGGAAGTACGAGCCTGAAATATTATGATATTCTTGGAGCTATTAATTACCTCGGGGGAAAAGGATATATTGAAATCAACATCATTGGAGGTAGTATGGGAGCAGCAGCAGTATTAGCGGCGCTGGATCATTTGCAGGAGGCGGCAATTCGTAAAGTGGTATTGTTAGCGCCCGCCGGTGGCCCTCCGATTGAAAGCGCAGGTATCAAAAAGTTTTTTGTGGTTTCGAAAGAAGAAGGACTTTATGATAGGGTTCAGGGCATCTATAACAACTCCTCCGAACCAAAAAAGTTAAAGGTTTACCCGGGGAATACACATGCCCAACATATGTTTAAAACCGATTATTCCGAAGAATTACAAAAGCAGATTATAAAATTTATGGTAGATTAAAGCTGTATTGGACTTCATGTGATAAAGGTCATATTTCAATACAATAAATAGCAATACCATTGTGCAGAAATTAATTGCTACATCTATGAATTCGAATCTTACTACACCAAGCTGGATTGTTCGTGTGGAATTTGCATTAGTGATTGGCTTGTTGTACTCTACAAATATTATAAGCGGCACTTTTGGTATTATACTACTTGTTTTTGGCGCCATATTCTTACTGACCGGTACAATGAATGTTTTCCCAATGGTGAAGTTGTGCCCCGCTAACAGGTTCGGCAGGTTTATGGGTAAAAAGTTTCAATAACCGGAATCGGGAAATCCCGGGGATAACACGAACATCGATATTCAATAGTTGCTATATACAGTAATGGTATTTTCTCCATAATTGGTAACGTAAAACCTGTTGTTTTCTATAAATAGGTCCGTTGGTTTATTGAATTGGCCTTCAAATATTTCAAGTAGGGTACCTTCAAAATCATAAACCAAAACCCGGCCTCCATAGTAATCTGTAACATATATTCTGTACCCGAGCACATCCACACCTGTAGCAACCTTTATATCATCCTGCCAGCCAATGACTTTCAGGAAATTACCATTCAGGTCAAATACCTGCACCCGGTTGTTGTACGCATCGGCTACCACAACTTTGTCATTGGTTAGTTCCACATCGGTTGGGTAGTAGAGCAATCCGTCAGTGCGACCTTCTTTTCCAATCTGGGTAGCTTCTCCATTTTTTATCAACAGTATCCGGTGATTGTAGAAGTCAGCGATTGCAACCATTTCATCCAGAACTGAAATGCCTGCCGGTGCATCAAATGTTTCGCTGGTTTGCAGGAAAGTATATTCGTTTTCCTTATAAATCCATATTGTATCAGAAGAAAAATCAGGAATGAATAACGCCCCCCCTGAATTATCAATGTGCATGGGCCGGCCAATTTCTACAAGATTTTGAATGGATTCACCGTTTTTATTTATTAGGATTACCTGTCCATTATCAGGATCTGAAATCCAAAATCCCTGGGGATCTTTAGCAATTCCTAAGGGCCTGACTGAATCATTAAGTATGATTTTATTTTCAAATTCCCAGGGCTTTTCCCCGGAACATGAAAAACACAAGGGCGAAATAAGTAAAACAAATAGTCTATTCATCAGTTTCTACTTCAGTTATTTGCCTGGCAGTAAATCCTGCTTCCTTCACATTTTTGCGGATGGCTTTTTCTGTTACTGTTTTGCCATCCTCAATGGTTAAGAGTGCATAGGCATCTTCGACGCTGATATCAATTTTTTCAACACCCTCCATTTTTTTCAACTTCTTCTCCAATCCATAGGCACAGAAGGGGCAGGATAATCCATCAACACGCACCTTAATGGTACCTTTTAATTCCTTGTCTTCAACCTGGGTATCCTGTGTTTCCTGGGCAAAAGCGGATGATAGTCCTGCCAATAATAAAACGGTGATCAGTAGATTTTTCATAGTTCTAAAAGATTAATATTCGTAACCCAATTCTTAAAATAAAATTTGTTTTTTGTCCGGCAGGTGCCGAATCATCCAGTGGCAACTGGATACCCGATTCAATCAATAGTTTCCTGCCGGCAATAAACTGTATTCCCGGTGATAGAAACAGATTGTTACCGATATCATCAAATACATAATTGCCGTTAAATTCCAGAAAAATATTTATCTGTTTTGGAGGGTATTGTTGTGGCAACAGGGGATAACCGAAGGCAATATTGTAAATAAAGTTATCGGGAAGCCCGTTGATAGTAATATTATA
>CAZONK010000254.1:0-3718 GCA_964581095.1 uncultured Roseivirgaceae bacterium | reverse complement strand
GGTCAGGTTTTTGTGTTAAGGGGGATTTTTGGAACTGAATATTTGCATTTATGTCATTTTAAATGATTCCAGATAATTTTATTTTATGCTAGTTCTTATGGATCCAATCAATCGGGTGAACCAGAATAGGGTCGCTGCTTGATTTCATGTCGTGATCATTGTATCGAATAGAATAGCAAATAATTTAATCTTGCATTTTTCTATGATACTATTCAAAACCTAGCTATTGGCAGAACGGCATTGTTGAATTAGTTATGCGAAACATTATGTATAGCACTAACAACGATTGTTAAGCATTAATAATTGGTAATATTTAAATGGCTAATTATATAAACTGATTCCGTTTCCCAATTAAAAGACCCTACTAATAATTTGAGGATTATGAATCATTGGTTCAGGGTATTACCGATTGTTTGCAATCACCTGCATAAAAGATCAGACCAATCGCTTCCGAACAATATCTAATCCTTGTAACAGACAGCAGAAATAGTATTAATTCCTCCGGAATCTAAATTGTTATTCACACAGTGGGGTTTAAATGTATTTAACCCTATCCAGAAGCTCATTCCTTGAAGCTTTGCTAATGGGAATTTTCATTTCTCCAATCTGGAGTTCATCTTCGTTAATAGAACATATCTCATTGATATTGACTGCATAAGACCGATGGACACGCATGAACAAACTGGAATTGAGCTTCCCCAAAATGTTCTGAAGATTGTATGAAATAGTGAAATTCTTTTTTGCAGTACTAATTTCGCAATAACTGCCATTCGCGCACAAATATTGAATTTCGCTGGTAATCACTTTGATAAACCTGCCCTTTTCTTTAATAAAAATAGTGTTTTTTGAAATATGTTCCTGTTCGTTAATTTCAGGATATTGCCTTGCTTCCGAAACAGGCACCCGGATGCCCTTCGAGTAGTTATGCACTGCCAGTTCAATGGCCATGTTCAGGTTTTTAAAACTAAAGGGTTTTATTATGTAGGCATGTGGCAGGGTTTTTTTTGCACGGTCCAGGGTCAGGGTATCGGAGTAAGCGGTAACATAGATAAATGGTATGTCCCAACTATTCCTGATAATTTCCACCGTTTCAATACCATCCAGCTCTCCTTTAATATTGATATCCATTAACAGTATATCAGGAGGGTCCCTTTTAATACCGACTATGGCTTCCGTACCCGATTCATATATTCCTGTCACCTGATACCCCTGGTTTTCCAGGTTCGCGGATATATCCTGACCTATAATAAATTCATCTTCAACAATAGCTACTCTTATACTATCCATCAGGCCGCCACTTTAAATTTTTTCATAATAATGCACACTTTGGTCCACTCATCACAGTTGATGATCATTTCACCATCCATGCGTTTGGCCAATTCCTTCACAAGTGTAAGACCATACGAAAGGCTTGTATCAATATTCTCCATTCCACAACCATTGTCCAGGACTTCCAAAATAAGCCTTTCATCAACCAATTCCAGTTTTATTTTCAGTACAGGCAGGTCCACATTCTCAAAGGCATACTTCAGGCTGTTGGTAACCAGTTCGTTTGCTATTAAACCCACCGAGACTGATGTATCTACATCCAGTTGAATGGCATTGGTTTCAACCTCGATCCTGGGTGCTTTGGTAAAACCGAAACTAGATATCAGATTGCCAGATAAATTATGAAGGTATTCATTCATATTTACTGAACCAAATTGGTTGCTCTGATACAGATTTTCATGGATCAATCCCATGACCTGCACACGGTTTTGACCCTCGATAACCGCCAATTTGGCATTTTTATCTTTTAAACGAAGTGCTTGTAAACTTAACAGGCTGTTTATTACCTGCAGATTGTTTTTGACCCGGTGATGGATTTCGCCAAGCAGTAGTTCGATCTTTTTGTTTTGGTCTTCCAGAAGGGTTTTCTGTTGAGAAATTTCCTTGTTCTTTTTTCCAAGGAATTGATTTGTTTTAGTTTTTAATTTATTTCGCAAGAAAAGTATTACCGCTAGCAAAAGGATCGAAATTGTGAAAACAAAGATACTTATTGCTACCAATTTCATGTTTTCCACCCGGGCTTTCTGTTTTACGCTCTGAATCTTGAGTTCATTGATTTCTTCTGACTTCTGAAATGCCTCATATCCTGCCTGCGCGTTTACCATATTGACCGATGCCTCTCCTTCATTAATGCGGTTCACAAGGTCGGAATATGCCAGCTGATATTTGTATGCCTCTTTGTAGTTTCCGGATTCCGATTCAATTGCAGACAGTACCCCATAGGCTGATTTTTCAAGTCCAATGGCGCCAATTGCTTGTGCCAGATGAAGCGATTCCTTAATGTATCGTCCGGCCGTTTGATAATCCCCCAGCATCATATAACATTCCCCTGCCTTTTCCATGCATTCAGCCAAAGATAGCCTGTTGTTCATTTGCCTTGCAAGTTCACTGTGCTTTTCATGATAATGAATTGCGTTTTTATAATCGCCCATATTAAAATAAATATCACCCATGAGCAGATAAATTTCTGCAAGGGTGATACGGGTGCCCTTTTCTTTGATGGTCTTTTCATGAGATGCCAGAAGTTCCAAACCTTCCTTATAGCGGCCCAGCTTATTCAGTGTCTTTGCCGACTCATTCCAATATGCAACCCTTCCCAACTCCGAATAGAGTAAATTTGATTCATTAAAATATTTCAGGGCATTTTCATAATCTTCAAGGAAATAGTATGAAAGTCCAATATTGAGTTTTGCATCAGCAATCTTTAATGGGTCATCATCCCGGTCTGCCTGATTCAGGGTTTTTAAGTGGAAATTCAACTCTTCCTGGTAATAGGTGCTATTCCGAAATGCCGGGTTCGAGTTTTTAAAATTATAAGCAGAAGCCTGTTCGGAATATTGTGTCCGAATACGATTAGCTTCAAGCATGTAATTTACCGATTGGGAGTATTTCCCCATCTTATGATACACCAGGCTAATATGGCTTATCACCTTGCCGGCCAATTCCTCCTTGCCGATACTTCTATACAATTCCAATGCTTCGCGGTGATAATAAATAGCGCTGTCGTACATCGCCATATAGTAAAAGTTCAGGCCTTTCGTGTTTCTTGTAGAAGAAGCGGAGTTTTTGTCTTCAAGATCCATAAAGTATGTGTATGCCGTGTCGAGATGGGCAATGGATCTGTAATAATAGCCATCGATCCAATAGAGGTACCCGAGCTGACTGTTGGCACGGGCGATAAAATCAGGTGATCCGGATTTTCGCGCAATTACCAGGGCCTCTTTGCCTATCCTGAGGGCTTCCGGATAATTCATGGAAATCAATTGTGATATCTTCCTGTGCAGGGCCTCATATTGCACAGAGTCAGCATTTGAAAATGCATGAGTTTTACAATTAAACCCGGCAATAAATAGAATAAATATCAAGAGAAAACTTTCTTTAGAAAGAAAGTATTTGCTTAAACTTCTGTACATATCAATTAGCCTCGTCCTATCAATTAAGCACTTAAAGATAATAGAATATTACAAAGAAAACCATGAAAGTACAATACAAAATATATCACGGGCTTCACAAAATTTTTATGGGTGTTCACAAAATCGTGGGTGCAGAAATTTATTTATGCACGTATCTTATACCTAAATTGAGCGATTCTCGTTAACAGTGTTCTTATTATTATAAGCACCCAAAAATTTGGTTTGTTTTCAGTAAAAAAGTTACTGTATTGGTTTCA
>CAZONK010000253.1:0-3759 GCA_964581095.1 uncultured Roseivirgaceae bacterium | reverse complement strand
TACAGTAACATTGAAAAGCAACCCATCAGGTTTGTTTCATTTGGTGAATCAGTATTGCGCGAGAAATATAGTATTCTGGTAAAGCAATTTTCACTGAGTGAAGAAGGCTTCCGTTTTTGGGAAAATTTAAAAGAGTCAAATGAATCTACCGGATCGCTTTACGATGCGCAACCATTTCAGGTTACTGGAAACATAAAGAATTTAAATAATCCCGGGGAGCCGGTCCTGGGGTACTTTGATATGGCAACGGTTTCTTCCAAACGCATATTCATTAGTAGCCTGAATGATGTACCCTCTGATATTGATATTCCTACACTGTACCCTGAATGCAGAAATGCTGATACCTTAGTTTCTTACCAGGAAGTAGAGAATTTCCTGAACATCGGTTTTCTCATTGAGAGATATTCAGCCCCGCCGCGTAGTGGATTCTATATGGTGATCAAAACCTGCATTGATTGCCGGCTAAAAGGGACTAATTTTGAACCTGATTTTTGGGAATAATGCGACAAATATTTTATTGGTTCACATTTCGGGTTCTTGGGATTGTCATTCTATTAGGATGCAACCTTCCGTTAGCAGCTCAAATTGATACTGCTTCGTTTGCTTCCAAAGTTAATTCCCACCTGGGAAATAACCCACGTGAAAAGTTATTTCTTCATATTTCAAAATCCTATTTTCTTACCGGTGAGACTGCATGGTTTCGGATTTACCATTATTCAGAACGCGATCATTTGCCCATGACAATGAGTAAAGTTGTATATGTAGAACTGATCAATAGTGATAATGAATCCGTAATTCAGCATAAAATTATTATCGATAAATCTGGTGGTGAGGGATGGATGTACTTTCCTACCAATCTGAGTTCGGGCAAGTACAAAATACGGGCCTATACAAACTGGATGAAAAATTTCGATAAAAATGGATTTTATTCTCAGGAGATCCTTATTATAAATCCTTTTAAAAGACTGGGCCTTCACACCAATCCTGCCAACACTAATCTTGACTTGCAATTTTTCCCCGAAGGAGGATACCTGGTGGAGGGTATCGGGAGTAGGGTTGGATTCAAAGCAACCGCACGAACTGGGAAAGGTCAGAAAGTTTCAGGATTAGTATTAAGTGCATCTGGCGATACATTGAGATTTGAGTCCAATCGATTAGGTATTGGTAGTTTCATGTTTACTCCTGACGCGAACAAGCAATATTATGCGCAAATATTGGATCCCAATGGTAGTATTTTGCGGTTTTCATTTCCTAAGATCGAAACTGCGGGATACGTTATGCAGGTGGAATTTGATCAAGACCTCTATAGAATACGAATTTCTTCAAAACAATCTTTAAATAACACCACCAATGAAGTGTACCTGGCCGCCATTTCACGTGACAGGTTTTTATTTATTAAACAAATACGTTTAAGCGGATCTTCTACGTTTATTGAAATACCATTATCAAAATTAAATGAGGGAATAAATCAATTAACCTTCTTTAATAATGATGGACTACCCGTATGTGAACGGCTTGTATTTAAATACCCCGAAGACGAATTGACGATTGAAGGACAGCTCAAAAAGAAAATCCTGAAACAACGAAGTTTGGTGGAAGTATTGTTAAATACTAACAGCAATGGTCAGCCAACTCCTGCTGATTTATCAATTTCGGTTTACCGGTCGGATACCACTATTGCGTCAAATAGCAACGATTTTGAAAGTTATATGTGGTTATCGGATCTGAAAGGAAATGTTGAAGAGGCTCATTACTATATTTCAGGCAGGGATAAAAAGGTTGAAAAGGATCTTGATAATTTGATGATTACGCAGGGATGGAGAATGTATGATTTTAACGATTTGAGAGAAACGAAAACAGACCTTAAACCCTATGATTTCATTCCGGAATTTATTGATCAAACGGTTTCAGGAACTATCTTGTACGAGGATTCAAAAGATCCGGTTATAAACACGCTGGTGAACCTGAGTTTTCCAAATAGTTACACCCGTTTTTTCACGACCAGGAGCAATCAAAATGGTGAAATTGTATTTGAATTAAACAATATCTATGGAGTCAATAAGATGTTGATCCGGCCGGAAAACACTGAAGAATATGTATCAATATCGATTGATGACCCCTTTGATAATCCAGATTCTGGTTACCATTGGGGGCCTTTTTATTTGTCATCAGCTACTGGGGCATTTATTGTGGATCAAAATACCAATATGCAGATTGAGAATATTTTTGCGGAGAGTGCAACAAGTACATCAATTGGGGATTCTTTGAGCTTTTACAAAAAACCCGATGCTTCCTATTTACTTGACGACTATACTCGATTTCCGGTGATGGAAGAGGTAATGAGAGAGTATGTGAACAGTGTATTCGTACGTAGGGAAAACGGGAAGTTTATATTCAAGGTAGTGGATAAAGCTCGCAATGAGGCGATGGAAAAGGCGCCATTAATTTTATTGGATGGTGTGCCTGTGGATGATGTGGATAAAATTATGGCGATTGACCCGCTGAAAATTAGAAAAATTGATGTGGTGCATAGCAAATACTTCTATGGTTATTTGAGCTATGGTGGAATTGTTGCCTACTATTCGTACGATTCTGATTTACCAGATCTTGAATTTGATGAAAATACCCTGATGACTAATTATAAAGGGCTGCAGAATCAGAAAATATTCTTTGAGCCCAAATACGATTCTCAGGCGGAGCGTCAGAGTCGTATTCCTGACTTTCGAAACCAGCTATATTGGACACCCGAAGCATTAACTGATGAAAATGGAGAATTGATAATTCGTTTCTACACTTCTGATGCCCTGGGTACTTATACCATACAGGTTCATGGGTTGTCTGCTGATGGTTTGCCGGGAAGTTACACACGTACTTTTGAAGTGCTAGCAGAGGATTAGTCAGGCATAACGGTAATGTAGATCTAAGCACAAGCGGATGCTTGTGCTTTGGTTATCCCTACATTTGAAACTCTTTACTAGGGATCCCCCGGTCTAACACCAATGGATAACGTGTATGATAAGCAATGCTTCTTACACTAGCCTCCATCTTCCGCCTTATATTCATTCAATGAAAATTAATTCTAATTCACCTTTTCCCGTTCCATAGTAATCTCTGGCACTACTATATAACCACATTTCAGGACTTTCAACAAACCCGGAATCTACTGGGTTGTTATGAATATAGTTTAACTTTTGCTCAAGTAAATAATTTGTTGATAGTTCAATCGGATGATAATGTTGTTGCCAAAATTGAAAATCATTGTTATTTCCGTTTTCAATCCCCGCTTTTTGCATCATGTGAAACATCCATTCTCTTCTACTTTCGCCACCTTCCCAATTTTCTAATAATTTTCTAATACTTCTGGAAGTAAAACTTTTCAAATCACGAATGATATTTTCTAATTTTTTGATTCCTGAGGTTCCAAGAATCATATGAATGTGGTTGGTCATTATACACCATGCGTACACTTCAAGTCCTTTATCTTTTTGACAATAACGTACACTCTCTAAAAATACATTTCTGTATTCGTATCGCGTAAATACATCGATCCAATTGACTACCGTGAAGGTTACGAAATGTGGTTTTTCCTGATCTCCGATTTTATATTTGCGACTCATATATTTACTTTTAGTGCAAATTCTTAGCACAAGCGGACGCTTGCGCTAGTTTGTTTTTTGTGTTTTTTATAAACTCTGGCACAAGCGTCCGCTTGTGCCATGTTTTATAACATCATTTTTTATGCACAAAAGTTTCGATTTT
>CAZONK010000252.1:0-3770 GCA_964581095.1 uncultured Roseivirgaceae bacterium | reverse complement strand
CATTCCCTGACGTCAAGCAATAGATACTAAAAATTTTCCCGGGAGCCGTTTTGCAGGAAACCAAATACTCATCATTTTTTGAAGGGAAAACAGAATGAAAAACACCCGTGTGACCTGCCGATAAATTAACTTCGGAATTAAGTGGCCTCGCGGAATTGATGGACTTGATTTTTCCCGGTCCGTTTTCCCCCTTTTCAACATACACAAATTGGCCATCCCCGGTCTCCCATCCACGGGAAATGAGATCACTTCCATTATCTGGTTTGTAAAATATTTTTGCTTTTGTTCCATCAGGTCGCAAAACCAATTGGATGGTCTGGTTTTGATTTGGATAAACCTGGCGCGTATTGGTTAATATTCTTCCATCCTGAAGAACTGTTGGACTTCGATCATCATTTGGATGGAACGTGATTTGTTTTTCACTTGTGCCTTCAGGTTTTATTGTAAATAATGCCATAACGCCTTTTATTGCTCCAACCTGTTCGCTCGTGCTGCTGAATACAATGCTGCCGTCCGGCAAATATGCCGGGTCAGTACAGTTAAATGATCTGGTGGTGACTTGTTTAAATGTTGAGGTGTGCAAATCCATTATCCATATTTGCCAAAACTCATCTTTACTTTTTTGACCTGTAAACAAAATACTGCTACCATCATATGACACTTCGGGGCTTCTGGCGGAGTAGAAATCTTCTGTTAGTAGTGTAGGTTCAGGATCCTGAATATTGATTTGGAATATTTTTGATTGGATTGGATATCGACCGGGATTAGGACCATTGGCATCAACAGGAATCGCTGTGAAAAAAATTGTCTCAATTTTTGGTCCTCCGTTTTTGGTTAAAAAAGAAAGAAAAACCAACAAAAGAATGATTATCGATAGTAAACCGGTCAGGATGTTCTTCAGGTTCATCATGAGTTAGGAAGGTTCGGTTATTGTTATAAGTTGATTCACATCTATATTTTCCAATTGCTGTACTTTGCCCGAAGGCCAAATCACTTCGATAAGATCAACTTTTTCATGATTACCAAGACCAAAATGTAGCCTGGGGTCATTTTGAGATAGGTATCCACTTGAGCTTTTCTTCTGATCTATTTGAGTGAGATCACCCGTTACAATTTTGACTTTGGAGCCAACCCCATCCTTATTGCTTGTCTGGCCAATCAGTTTTATCAGTAACCAGTTCTTATCATTTCCATGGTCATTACGCAGGAAAACACCATGATCATTCAGATTCACAATGTAAACATCTAAATCCCCGTCATTATCATAATCACCGAAACAGGCACCCCGGCCAACATAGGCTTCTTTAAAATAGGGACCCCTGTCAACAGAAACATCTTCAAATTTACCGTTACCCTGATTTTCAAAAATCTGATCTTCCTGTCCGTAGAGATGCTTCAGTTCCCCGTTGATTTTAAATATATCTTTATCACCATCATTGTCATAATCAATAAATGATGATGCCCAGCCAACATGCTGTGCAGTGGCTGAGGCAATACCGGATATGTATGACATTTCGGAAAATAATCCTCCTCCTTCATTTTTATAAAGTGAACAGTAGGCGTTATCAGATACGAATATGTCAATTAAGCCATCTCCATTAAAATCTGCAAAATCTACTGCCATGCTGATAGTGCCTTCACCTACCTGATTGAAAGCAACACCCGACATAACTCCTACTTCTTTGAATCCCAAACCACCTTCATTGTGGAACATATAGTTTAACATGTGATCGTTGGCTACATAGATATCCACAAAACCATCATTATCGTAATCAGCAGTGCCTAAACCCATTGCCTTACCTTCAGGAAAATAGACACCCATTTCTTTTGTTACATCCGAGAAAGACCCATCACCATTGTTGTGATAAAGTATATCTGGTTCAGCATCATAAGCCATCGGACCAGGGTAGCCATCAGGCGCATAGTAAAAGTTGTAGTCAGGAACAAATTGAATATAGTTTCCTACATAGATGTCAAGCAATCCGTCATTGTCATAATCGAACCAGACGGCTCCAACACTGCATTCATTACCTTCGATACCTGCTTTTTTTGAAATATCCCGAAATGTTCCGTCGCCATTATTATGGAACAGGACATTTGGGCCATAATTGCTGATGTAAATATCCGGATAACCATCGTTGTCAAAATCACCAACTGACATTCCCATCCCATACCCTTCATGACCAACTCCAGCCCTGTCAGTTACATCTTCAAAGGTGCCATTCCCATTGTTTTTGTATAAATGATTTTTGTAAGTTTCTGGTGTCCCCTTACTAAAACCTTCCAGGTATGTACCATTGCTTAGGTAGAGATCAATGTACCCATCCTGGTTGTAATCCAGAAATACCGTACCTCCACCTACTGATTCAACCAGGTTGGATAGTTCATTATCGCCTATAGAATGCTTAAATGTTATACCCGTGAAAGCTGTAATGTTTTGATAAAAATCCGTACTGATTTCGGGCAATTCTGCAATTGCAGGGTTTGCTGGATTTTCATTGTTATCAGTATTACATCCCGATCCTGCTACTATTATTAAAATCAAAGCAGGAATTTTAATTGTGTTTCTTAAAAAGTGTTCAAAAATTATACAAATTGATTCAGGTATTTTTTTCATCCCAACTGCTTTCTTCACAATTATTATACATATTCTTTAAAGCCCTGTGTTTCATTTTGAAGACACAATTAAACTCGAAAAATCTTGGCAAAAGCATTAGCTATATCTTCAGCTGACTAAATAAACTAATCAACAAAGAATTGAAAATATTTCTGCTTGTTATGGACTTTCAATCTGATATTCATGCCGGGCTGTTCAACTACTCAAAAATCGTAACAAATCAGTATATTAATGTAGATAATGAGAATGACTTTTGTCATATAAAACCAATGATTTTAAGACTTTTTGTCCGTTGTATGTCTTGAGAGTACAATTGTGTAACAAATATTACAGAAGATATTGTGACCGGGGTATTGACCTTTTTGGTCTGAAGGAGGTTACTGTTTTTGCAGATTACCAACCAGGACATGTGATTGTATGTTGACCCTGTCTTTTTAGTTTTTCTTTTGATTTAATCCTTGAAATCCCTTCCCGAGGGCCGCTCAAATATTTCAAGGTAAAATCCCGGGGCAGCAGCGAATAAATGGTCGAAAATATCCGCCATGATACTTTCGTATTGTACCCACCTCTTATCCTTGCTGAATGCATAAATCTCTATGGGTAGGCCGTATTCAGTGGGTTTTAATTGCCGTACCATGCAGGTCATATTTTCGTTAATATTCGGATTGTGTTTCAGATAATTTTCAATATACACCCTGAACACACCAATGTTTGTAAGATGCCGGCCATTGATAAGTTCTGACTTATCAACATTGTTTTCCTTGTTGTAATCGGTAATTTCTTTTTCCTTCTCATGAATAAAATCGCTGATTAGTTGAAATTTATTAAAATGCTCCAGCATTTCGGGTGAGCAAAACTTTATACTGTCAATTTTTATGTTCAACGCTCTTTTTATACGTCTACCACCCGATTCTTCCATTCCCTTCCAGTTGGTGAATGATTCAGAAATAAATGCGTAGGTAGGAATGGTGGTGATTGTTTTATCCCAATTTTGCACCTTAATTGTAGAAAGGTTAATTTCTATTACATCACCGTCTGCTGAATAGTCAGGTACAGTAACCCAGTCGCCAATTTGCACCATATTATATGCCGAAAGCTGAATACTGGCTACAAATCCCATTATACTGTCCTTAAAAACAAGTAGTAATATGGC
>CAZONK010000251.1:0-3829 GCA_964581095.1 uncultured Roseivirgaceae bacterium | reverse complement strand
AACCGCACTTTTAATACTTTGTTTTAGTCAAAATAGGGCTGAGTAGTTACAAAAATTCGAAATCTTAAAATGCCAAATCCGAATCTGGAAGAAACAGGTAAAACTGGTTTGCTGGAAGATCATTAATTATTAGCATTCCCTTATTAAACTAAACTGATTAGCTACAGTTTTATAGGAATCTTGTACCTCGTTTAGACTTCTTTATTATAAAATGAGTGTTGGATTGAATTACATTCTTGTTATTAATCCCGAATCATCCTGAATCAATTCACCTGATTCAAGCATTTCCCTGATTCTTGCCAGTATATCCTTTTCATGGGAGGGAAATTTCTCAACAATTTTTCTTACCGGATACTTTACTTCACCAATAAATGCTAAAATTTGATCATGAAGTTTTAAATCATTCACTTTCCCCAATTTCTTTTTTTCAATGCATCGGTCACATACACCACATTCATCAACAATTTTTTCTCCAAAATACTCCTGAATGAGATTGGTCCTGCACGCTTTGAATTTGGTGGAGTAGCCAATCATGAACTCAATTTTGTCCGATTCCACTTTGCGTCTCAATTCATAAATATTTTTATATATGGGTAATTTCCCCGCATCCATTCTTGGTGTAAGGAATACAAGCTGTGGAAGTTCTTTTTGGGCACTATAACTTATTACTTTTGTTTTGTGGAGGCTCTGAAGCTTCTTTTTAACCTCAGGTTCGGTGGTTTTCAGAACCCTGGAAATTTTGTATTCTGAAACTCTCGTAAACTGGGTAAACATTTCCCCTCCATACATGCGAAGTAATGCTTTTATTATTGGATCAAGAGAGGAGTTAGCGACCTGGTACTGATACAATTGATCGTGGTTGAACTGCATCAATACAACCGACGGGGTGTTGTACATTTCGGAAAATTGGATCAGGTTATACTCTTCAAGCTTTTTTAACGCATAAAATACTTCAAGGTGGTCCATATTGTATTGTGTGGCAAATTTGTGCAGTACAAAATCGAATCCTGAACCATGTTCACTTCCCACCGCCAGCTTGTAGTAGTTGGCAAGGCATTGATATACGTGTTGAATGAATTTTAGCTCAGGATAGGCCCGTTTAAAATTAGAGCGAAGTTCATCAATATCTTTTGCCTGGTATAATATTACAGCATAAGCCCTGTTACCATCACGTCCTGCCCTTCCAGCCTCCTGGTAGTATGACTCCATATTATTATTGATACCCAGGTGAACAACGGTACGTACATCAGGTTTGTCAATTCCCATTCCAAAAGCATTGGTAGCCACCACAACCCTCAATTTCCCGGCCGTCCATTGGTCCTGAATCTTGATTCGAACCTGATTTGCTAAGCCTGCATGGTAAAATCCCGCACCAATTCCGTTCTTTTTAAGATAGTCAGAAACCTTTCTGGTTTCTCTTCGTGTTTTTGTGTAAACAATTGCTGATCCGGTTGTATTTGTAAGGATTTCAAGTAGTTTTTGCTCCTTATCCTCAACTTTTCGAATAGCGTACGATAGATTTTCACGGGCAAAAGATCCGGAAAATAAACTTGCATCTTTCAACTCTAACTTTTCAATAATTTCTTCCCTTACTTCAGGGGTGGCAGTGGCAGTGAGTGCAATAATATTACAGTCAGGCAGAAGCATGCGTAGCTGGTTTATCTCGAAATATGATGGCCTGAAATCATGGCCCCACTGTGAAATACAGTGTGCCTCATCTACCGCAATCAGGTTTACATTCATTTTCTTAAGACGCTCCTGGAATAAGATAGATTGTAGTCTTTCCGGAGAAACATATAAAAACTTGATGTCGCCATAAATGCAATTGTCCAGGGCCATATCCACTTCCCTTGGGTTCATTCCGGAATAAACAGCAATGGCATGAATATCGCGCTTCAGCAGGTTTTCGACCTGGTCTTTCATTAAAGCGATAAGGGGTGTGATTACGATGCAAATACCTTCTTTCATGAGAGCAGGTATCTGGAAACATATGGATTTACCTCCTCCCGTAGGTAGCACAGCCAATACATCGGTACCGGTAACAATAGTGTTAATGATATCTTCCTGCAATGGCCTGAAAGAATCATGTTGCCAAAATTGCTTCAGTATGGAATTTGGCGTTTTCAAATTAAAAGGTCATTAATATATTTATACATGAATCAAAGATTTACAATCGAAATTAAAGATTTTATTTAATTTCGTTGATATTGAATATATGAATAAAAAAGAATTACAACACAAAATTGAATCAGGGATAGCCCGGCTACAAGACGAAATAGCAGATCTTGAGATTGTAACTAAGCCAATTAGTCCGGAAAATTCGATAGGTAGGATCAGCCGAATGGATGCAATAAATAATAAAAGTGTAAATGAAGCAGCCCTTCGGACCAAAAGAATTGAATTATCAAAATTAGAGGTAGCTATTTCCAGAATCAACGATTCTGGTTTTGGAATATGTGTACGATGTGGAAATCCAATTCCGGAGGGAAGAATTATGCTTGTGCCGGGAGCAACACGGTGTGTAAACTGCACATAAAAACAATTGGAAGATTGCCACCATACCCATTGAAAATGTACGATCAGGAAAAAGTGATTCGGGTCATAGTATCGTGATAAATACGTAAACCCTATTTCTGTAAGAAGGATATTGCTTCCGGAAGTATATTGTTAATTGCATCCAATAATGTATTTTACCCCTTCAATATGAAAGTTTGTATTAAATATCATTTTGGTAAATAACGATTATTTTAGTTTTAGAAGGAATGGAATATGAACAAGCAAAGAAAAATAAAGGTAAAAGGGATAGAGATTGCAATAGTTGAAAAAGAAAAGAATGATTTTATTTCTCTTACCGATATGGTTAAGGGTTTTGATGATGGTCTTGTTTTAATTGAAAAGTGGCTTAGAAATAAAAACACAATAGAGTTTATTGGCATCTGGGAACAGATTAATAACCCGACTTTTAATTCCCCCGAATTCGAGGGAATTAGAAATGAGGCCGGATTAAACCGCTTTACATTATCTGTAAAAAAATGGATAAACAAAACGAACGCTGTAGGTATCATCGCTAAATCAGGAAGGTATGGTGGTACCTATGCGCATTCTGATATTGCTTTTGAGTTTGGTAGTTGGTTAAGCCCATAATTTAAATTATACCTCATAAAGGAGTTTAAACGCTTAAAAGAAGATGAAAATAACCGATTAAATCTCGAATGGAACTTACAACGCACCCTTTCAAAAATAAATTATCACATTCATACTGATGCTATTAAAGAAAACCTGATACCATCCAAAGTAACCAAACAACAGCTAAATTTAATTTATGCATCTGAGGCCGATATTTTGAATGTCGCACTATTTAACATTACTGCCAAAGCATGGCGTATACAAAACCCTGGAAAAGAAGGAAATCTAAGGGACTATGCCACTTTGGAACAACTGGTAGTACTTACCAACCTGGAAAGCATCAATGCAATACTGATTGAACAAGGCCTGCCACAAAGTGACCGCTTGCAACAGTTAAACGCCACTGCTATAAACCAGTTAAAAACGTTAATAAAATATAATACTTCAAAGAAATTAACATAATGAGCGAAGAAAATAAAATACAAAACCTACCACTGGGCCTATACTGGAAAGATAAATGCACCACAGTTGAACGTACAGTATTACCCTTTCAAAATCAGGAAATTGACTGGAAAGCCACACAGAAACCAGAGGTTAAAAGGTACGAAGATGGCATCCTGACTTGTCTGCCGAAATGAAATGCAGGCATGATCAAAGATTGGAAACCGGAATAGACTTTATTGTAGAACTTCGTTGATACGTG
>CAZONK010000250.1:0-3833 GCA_964581095.1 uncultured Roseivirgaceae bacterium | reverse complement strand
CAATGAAATTAACAGGCTACTTACAGTTGATATGTTGCTGAAACGAGCTATGAAAGGTCGTCTGGATTTGATGGGTCCTGCAACGGCTGTTGCCAAAGAGCTTACTGCCATTCCTGATTTTGGAGCAGAGGAAGATGATGCACTATTTGCCAAAGAGAAAAAGGCATTAAGGAATCTAAAAAAAGCCGGATTGATGGTGGCAGGTGCTGCTGTGCAAAAATTTATGCAAAACCTGGCTAGTGAGCAGGAGATACTCATGAATATGGCTGATATGTTAATCGAAGGTTATGTAGCCGAGTCTGCACTACTGAGGGTTGAAAAGTTGATCGGTAAACTAGGTGAGGAAAATGTAACTGTTCAAACCGATATGATGCGGATTTATTTATACAATGCGATTGAAAATGCTTCAAGAGCAGGCAAAGAGGCAATTTATGCATTTGCTGAAGGTGATGAACAACGTATGATGCTCATGGGCCTCAGGCGATTTACAAAAATGGATCCATTCAACCTGAAAGAGGCACGCCGACGGGTTGCCGATTATTTTCTTGATAAAAATGACTATTCAATATAGCGTCATATATACCAAGCACTGATATTCCTGGTAGGTTATAAATAGGTAAATTTCTCAGGGACTAAGCCGGATTTCAAGATCCGGCTTTTTTCATAATTTGAATAATATGGATAAATTGCATTCAAACGGGTGATATGGTAAAGATTTTTTGGTTTGTAGTTCCTTTGGCAGCTATTGTTATTGGATTCTACCCCACTATCTATTTATTGGTGGACATGAACAGCAATGGTTTACTTGCCGGCAAAGGAGTACTCACCGAAAGCAATGTTTATATGGCGGGTTTTTACCTGCATATTTTCGGAGGAGGTGTGGCTTTAATTACCGGTTGGCCTCAGTTTAAGCAAAAATTCCGTACAAACCATCTTGACCTGCACAGGGCTCTGGGGAAAATTTATATCATCGTTATATTGATTATTTCTGCTCCGGCTGGATTATACCTTGCAAGGTACGCTGACGGGGGACTCACCTCCACGATGGGATTTGCTTCCCTGGCAATTTTATGGTGGTCCTTTACATTGTTTGCTTACAAAAGAATTCGGGAAGGAAACCTTCATGAGCATAAATTTTGGATGATCCGGAGTTATGCACTAACTTTTGCTGCGGTAACGTTACGTATATGGCTGCCAGTGTTCTCATCTTTGTTTGGTTATGATGCAGCTTACCCAATGATCTCATGGTTTTGTTGGGTTCCTAATATGATTTTTGCAGAATTGATAATAAGAAAAAACTGGGTTTGGGGTTAGTAAGCATTCAAGTATGATTTATTCAAAAAAACTGATCGAAATATTTAATTTATGCATCCTGGATTATCATGTATTGGATACTGTAAACCAGGAAATGCAAAATCCTTTTGAAAAACCTGACATAAAAAACCTATTATACCTCAAGTGTTGGATTGATACTGTTCAATGGCACTACGAAGATTTGATTCGCAGCCCTTCGATAAATTCCGGAGAGGGAATGAAACTAAAACGATTGATAGATGCATCCAATCAACATCGGACAGATGTGGTGGAGCAAATTGATGATTGGTATTTAGATCAATTCAAAGAAGTACAATATAATCCGGATGCCCGATTGAATTCAGAAAGTCCGGCATGGGTGGTTGACAGGATATCGATTCTTACACTTAAGATTTTTCATATGAAGGAGCAGGCTGATCGGCCGAAAACAGATGACGAACACAAATTAAGGATAGAGAAAAAGTTAAGGGTCCTGATGGAACAAAAGGAAGATCTTTCAATGAGTTATGACCAGTTGGTAGAGGACATAGCCAATGGAAACCGTGTAATGAAAGTATATCGTCAGATGAAAATGTATAACGATCCCTCGACTAACCCGGTATTATATAATAAGAAAACTTGAATTCATGAAGGTTCTTGTTTACCGGTTTTCCGCTTTTGGTGATGTTACTCTTGTTGTACCTGCAATTAGAAATGTTATCAGTTCCAACGCCGATATTGAAATAACGTTTGTGTCAGGTAAAGAATTTGAACCCCTTTTCAATGGTATCCCAAATTTCACTTTCTATGCCGTTGACCTGAAACAATATCCAGGTCTGAAAGGCCTCGTTCAACTCTTTCGGGAAATAAATTCAATGGGGAATTGGGACCTGGTACTGGATCTGCATTCTGTAATTCGAACCTGGGTACTTGATGCACTATTTGTTGTTACAGGGCACAGACTATTCAGATTGAGAAAGGGAAGAAAAGAGAAGTATTCCCTGGTTCGCAGACATAAAAAGAGGAAAGAGCAGCTAAAACACACCTTATCACGCTATCTGGATGTGTTTGAAATAGCCGGTTTGAAAGTAAGCTCAACTTTTGAAAATACAATTTTACATAATTTTGATGACGACATATATGCCAATGTCACATCGTATTTGGATCATCGTAAATTAGTGAAAGATGGACCCTGGATTGCAATCGCACCATTTTCGAAACATAAACAGAAAGAATGGCCCCTTGATAAAATGCGTGAAGTGATCAAATATTTTGCAGAAGAAAAAGGATTTAAAATATTTTTATACGGTGCGGGCCCTTTTGAGACCCCACTTTTACAGGATCTTGAGGACACTATTGAAAATACTTATAGTCTTGCAGGCAAGCTAAATCTTGAAGAGGAGATTATACTACTCAAATCCATTGATGTAATGGTATCTATGGATTCATTTAATATGCACCTGGCCGCACTGTCGGGCATCAAAGTTGTTTCCATATGGGGGGCAACACATCCTTTGGCCGGATTTGGACCATTGAATGACAATGAAAAATATGTGGTGCAGGATCAGACGCTGGATTGTAGGCCTTGTTCAGTTTTCGGAAGCAAGGAATGTTATCGTGGCGACATTGCATGTTTGGAAATTATTTCAATCGATGAAGTAAAGAATATGATTGAAAAAGCCCTATCAGAATAATTGTTGCTGGAACAAATGTTGGATCAATTTTGTTGTGTTAAAATTAAGAACTAATATTTTAATAAAAATCATGAAAGCAATTTGGAATGGACAAGTTATTGCAGAGAGCGATAACACTGTAGTAATTGAAGGAAATCATTATTTTCCTGAAGAATCAATAAATAGGGATTATTTTGAAAACAGTGGAACGCATTCCACCTGCCCATGGAAAGGGGTTGCCTCCTACTACTCACTTGAAGTTGATGGGAAATCAAATGTGGATGCAGCGTGGTACTATCCTGAAACAAGCGAGTTGGCTAAACAAATTAAAAACCATGTAGCATTCTGGAAAGGTGTGGAAGTGACGAAGTAATTTGGCTTAAATATGTAATTGGGTAACAGATATTTAAGTTAGCGTTATATGCTGGAGAGTAGGCAGTTTGCAGTTGGCTGTTGGCAGGGTTGTCTTTGGCAGTTTTCATGGTTACCGGTGTCCACCACACTTACAATATTACCCACATCCTTCAAACCCTACGCCTAAAATTTCATTCCTATACTCAATCCCATATCGATAATGCGGTAATTGACTACGTCTGATCTTTCTCCCAGGGATTCAAGTCCAATAACCGTAGGCTCAATAACATAATCAAAATTTGCAGCCATATATTTTACATTTATTTCAAAATATTTATTATGCCAAAATTCCATACCCAGGGTTGAAGAAATTCCATACGAAAATGAAAGGGGATTGGGAGTCTCACCTCTATGCTTTGCTTGAATATATATAGTGTGGGCCTGATCGCCGTATGATTCATCTCGATATGAAGTTAAGACATATTCAGGATAGATCATTCGTGCCATTCCACC
>CAZONK010000249.1:0-3844 GCA_964581095.1 uncultured Roseivirgaceae bacterium | reverse complement strand
CCCCAGTGCCATTACAAATCAGCAGGATTTTGGATTCTTGTTTACGCAAATTGATGACAATTCCATAAACTGGATTACAGCAGGAGAAACACCAGGCGGGTACTATATAATTGAAAAAGATAAATGGAGGGGTTGGGAACCGGCGGATTCCATAGGTGCGAAAGGACAAATTGATAATAATCAGTACAGCCTTGAGACCCATCACTATTCGGGTGACAACCAGTACAGGATAATTTATCATTCACTGCTGGGAGAAACAAGCACCAGTGAAGAGGTTGTTTTTTATTCCCTTTTGCCTCCAATCACAATTTACCCTACTGATAAAGTGATTGATTTTTTATCGCTTTCCAGACCAACAGATTATGAAATTTATGATGAATATGACAAACTTGTAATGAAAGGATTTGCAGAAGATATTAATGTGGAGTCATTGCCCTATGGTGAATACTCAATTATTATTGAAAATGAACCCATCTTAATTTATAAACCTAAACCCGAAATAATCAGGCGAAAACGCCGTAGAAAGAATGATTCATCTAAGAATTAATCAAAAATCACCATTTGTAATATTAATCTTAACCCGAACAACGAATATGATATTTTTATAGACCAAAAACCAAAATAAAAATCAGTATGAAAAAAAATTATCTACTAGTTTTTCTAGTTGGCATTTTCGTGTTCACCTCGTGTGTGCAAGAGCCTGAATACTTTGCGGTCAAAACAGGCGAGGAAGGAGGATATGAATATGAATATGTAGAGGGTGATCCTCTGAAAGCAAGGATCTATACCCTTGAAAATGGGTTGAAAGTTTATTTGAGCGTTTACAAGGATGCTCCAAGGATTCAATTTCTATTACCTGTCCGTGCCGGAGGTGCCTATGATCCTCCAAACAATACAGGGTTGGCGCACTATCTGGAGCACATGATGTTTAAAGGAACGGATGAGTTCGGATCAAAAGACTGGGCTATGGAAAAACCACTACTGGACAGCATTGAGCATATGTTTAATCATTATGCTACACTCACAGACCAGGATGAACGAAAATCCTACTATCAATTAATTGATCAGACATCCAATGAAGCTGCAAAGTATGCTATCCCGAATGAATACGACAAAATGATTGCCTCCATAGGAGGAAAGGGGTTAAATGCAGGAACATCCTATGACTTAACGGTATATATGGTGGATATTCCCTCAAACCAGATAGATAAATTTCTTCAACTGGAAGGGGCAAGGTACCGCAAAAATGTAAACAGACTTTTTCATACAGAACTGGAAGCTGTTTATGAGGAGAAAAACCGTGGCCTCGATTCCGATGGTCGAAAAGTAAGGGAAGCTATGTTTGCAGGGCTTTTCCGAAATCATCCCTATGGATATCAGACCGTGATTGGAACAATTGACCATTTAAAAAACCCATCCATTACAGAAATAAATAAATATTTCAATAAGTATTATGTGCCAAACAATGTGGCAATATGTATGAGTGGTGATCTTGATCCGACTGAAACGATCAAGATGATCGACCTGTATTTTGGTGATTGGGAGGAAAAACCTCTTGAACACAAATATTTTAAAGAAGAGGAACCAATTGCTGTTCCGGTTGTTGCGGAAGTGTTTGGTCCCGAGCCTGATAATATTGCATTAGGATTCCGGTTTTCAGGAGTAGGCAAGGATAACTATTACCTGACCAGGCTTACCGATATGTTGCTAAGTAATTCAGAAGCGGGTTTAATTGACCTTAATCTAAATCAACAACAAAAAGTATTGTCGGCGAGGTCAACTTTCAACTCAATGAAGGATTATTCTGTTCATGCATTTTATGGAAGGCCAAAGGAAGGGCAGACATTAGACGAAGTAAAAGATCTGATGCTTGAACAAGTTGAATTATTGAAACAGGGTGAATTTGACGATTGGTTACTTGATGCGGTTATTACCGATCTTAAAAAGAACGAGCTCTACAGTTACGAGGAGAACTGGTCAAGGGCATTTGCTATGGCTGAAACATTTATAAATTTTCAGGATTGGAAGAGTCACATTGAGGAGATGGACATTCTTGCAGCAATAACAAAGGAAGATATCATCAATTTTGTGAAAAATAACTACAACGAAAATTATGTAGTTGTATATAAACGGAATGGTGAAGATCCTAATAAGGTGCATGTGGACAAGCCGCAAATCACCAAAGTTCCTCTCAACAGGGAAGACAAATCCGAGTTTTTTGCAAACTGGGCAAAAATCGAGCCCCCCAAACTTACACCTGTCTTTGTAAATTATCAGACTGATATTGAAAGAGGCGAAACGCAATCAGGTATACCTGTGCAAATGAAGAAGAACGAAGAAAACGGATTGTTTCAGATGCGTTATTTGCTGGATATAGGGAGTAATAACGACCCCAAAATAAAGGTAGCTGTTCAATACCTGGAATATCTGGGTACTACTCAATACAGTGCTGAAGAATTAAAAAAGGAGTTTTACAAACTTGGTTGCAGTTTTAGTGTTTCCGCTGCAAGTGACAGAACTTATGTTACACTCGAAGGCCTCGATGAAAATATGGATCCTGCGATGCAATTGTTTGAAAGCTTGTTAAATGATGCGCAACCCGACGAAGAAGCACTGAGTAAACTTGTGGATCGACTTTTGAAAGGCAGGGGAGATGCCAAGAAAAGGAAGCAGACTATATTATTTAGTGGCTTGTGGAACTATGGTGAATACGGGGAAAACTCTCCGTTTACGAATGTGCTTTCAAATGCGGCACTTTCGCAGTTAAGTCCTGAGGAACTTGTGGACCTGATAAAAGGCGTTACAAAGATGGAACATAGGGTTCTGTACTATGGGCCAAGAAGTATCGATGGGTTAGTAGTCTCGTTGGATAAATACCACATTGTTCCTACAGAATTAAACCCCATACCTCCGCTGAAGGAGTTTGAAGAAAGGAGTACAGATATACCCAGGGTTTACTGGACGCATTACGATATGGTCCAATCTGAAATGTTATTTCTGAGTAAAGGGTCTAAATATGATAAATCACTTGTTCCCGAGAGTGAATTATTCAATGAATATTTTGGTGGAGGGATGAATTCTGTGGTCTTCCAGGAAATACGTGAAGCCCAGGGTTTAGCTTATTCTGTATTTTCTAATTACCGAAACGCAAGGAAAGCAAGCAAGTCGAACTATGTGTTTGCATACATTGGAACCCAGTCTGATAAACAGGCTGAAGCGATGGAGGCAATGTATGGGCTGATGAATGACATGCCCGAATCTGAATCTGCTTTTGAAATTGCAAAAGAAGCGATACTCAGTAAAATTGAAAGTGAGAGGATCACGAAGTCAGACATACTGTTTGACTACGAGGATGCCAAACGATTGAATTTGGATTATGACATCAGGAAAGATGTTTATGAGACAGTTCAGAACATGACAATGGATGATTTGAAAGCATTTCATAGCAAATATGTGAAAGACAAAAACTATGTAACACTTATGGTTGGTAACAGGGACCGGATTGATTTCAAAGACCTCGAGAAATACGGGGAGGTAAATGAATTGTCGCTTGAAGAAATATTTGGTTATAAAGATTCACAACCCATAAATATTGAAGTGGAGCGTTGAAGCTGGAAGCTGGAAGTTCAAAGATTGAAGCAGGAGGTCTGGAAGTCTGAAAAAAAAATAGAAGCTGAAAGTCCGGAGCCTGAAGTATATTGGGTTTCGGACTTTTTTTCATGTACAATTTAAACTTGCCAGAAACATTGATCAACAAGTTAACCCGGGAAATTCATGACTTTGTCATAACTAATGACATAAATAATTAAAATCACTTAATTGTCAATTATTTATGTCAGGGTTA
>CAZONK010000248.1:0-3881 GCA_964581095.1 uncultured Roseivirgaceae bacterium | reverse complement strand
GTAGTATGCTTCCCCCCTTTTAACCCCATAGCCATTTGGGGCCCAGAAATACCGGGTAGCCTGTGGGTTTTCAAGCCATAATTCACCTCCTACAATTTGTTCTGACCGAATGATTTCCATTTTTACAATGTTCATTCGGGGAATGGCCAACTCCCCTAACATTTCTGTCCGTATTGTTACATATTCTGAATTTTGAGAAATAATTACGCCAACGAATTCATTTCCATCATCTGTTTCTATTCGGTAAATAGTGATGGAATCGGAGGGTTCTTGCGTAAAGACAAAATGAGTTTGAAAAAATATAATTATGAAAAATATATATTTCAATATTCTACTCATAGATCAATATAATATAGAAATTAATACTGATTAGTCCAAATATTGTCGGTTAAAATATTATGGAAATGTGTACACGATGCTACTATAATTCAATGAACTGCCTAACGAGAAGAATTTTATAGAACAGGGAAAGTCTATGGCAAAATATCAACCCTGATACATTCTTTTGAGCTGATGGGATTTATAACACCCTGTTCAGTTACAGTTCCACCTGATACCAGGTTGTACCTTGCAAACCAAACCTGCCGACTGCTACTTTTAAATATATATTTTAGTGTGCCCTGGTCATCACAATTTTCAGGATATACATGATCAAATGATGCTATTCTTCCAATTTCATCCTCATTTATAGTAAGTGTAATTTCAGAAACAGCTTCTCCGGTAATCGTACTACCTCCGGCATAAAATGTAACGCTAGAGAAAATGCACTGATCTAACGATATGTATATTGCATTTGCATCATAGTTCAGAGCGGTGGGTTCTCCACATTCCTCACTCCTGCTACATGAGAATATGGTTAGAAGAATAATTATCAGGCCTGATTTATTCATTTCAACTATAGGTATATTGAAAATTTACCGGGCAAATTTAAAGGAATGAAATAACTATTCTTTGTTTGCCTCTTATTATCACTGTCTTATCCATTTGTTCCTCTTTTTTTCGATTAGATTAAAAATACTTTTTCCAAATGAAATTTATCTGGTAATTGAAAACCGATGTTCATCCCAGGTTTTGCCATTTTTAATCACCGCCATTTTGGCCACCCCTTCAGTTTGATATCCATTCTTTTCAAGGACCCTCATTGAGGCAATATTATATTCAAATACACCCGTAAATATCCTGGCAAAATTGAGATCATCTAGACCATACCGGGTCATCAGGTCCACAGCAATTGTTGCAATTCCTTTACCCCAGTATGGTTCTCCAATCCAATAACCAATTTCAGCTGATTTCCTGTACACATCTTTTTGAGGAACCAGTCCAATGACACCACATAATTCACCTTCGAATTCAATTCCGAATGTAAGGTTAACTTCTCCAGCAGGAGCCAGTTCAATAAATTCTTCCGCATCCTTTTCCAGATAAGGATGTGGCATTAAATCCCTGAGATTGTCCCATACATTTTTATTGTTTGCCAGTTTGGTCAATTGGGGTATGTCGGATTTTCGAAGACTCCTTAATGATATTTTACCTTCCACCAACATTAGTCTTCAATCCTCTGTAAATCCAAGTCCTGGAAGTCATAACTGAAATCAATGTTGGGGGATATACCTTTCATTTTAATGCTATAAGCCTCCCCTTCTTCATCCAGATTAAAAATAGCAAACGCATCGGCACTCAGATCCCGGTATTCCCATTTTATTGCGAAGGCATTGGCCTTATAGTAGTACATCTGACCTGTTAGTTTGGGTGATCGATACGATTTAAACCACAGTTCACCTTTATTTACATAAACTTCAATTTTCCCAAACCACTTGTCCTCGTAAATCCCGGTATAATCGCTGAAGTTGATTCGACTTTTATCTGCTGACTTCACTGTTTCCCAGACTTTGTTGACTACTGAATCAGCGTTGCTTCTTGAATTCTCAAAATATTCATAATATTTACCAATCCAGTCATTGTCATCTAACCCCAGGTAGCTGTCTATTATTGATTGCGAAACAGCGGCGAAAACACCTCCACCTCCATTATGAGTATTGGTTAGCACCACAACACCTAAATTTAAATCAGGGATCACAATGGTTTTGGATAGCATACCCGGTAAGCCTCCCGTGTGTGAAACACTCATATTGCCTTTTATATCTGACAGCCCCCATCCCAACCCGTAACCTCTGAAGTGAGAATTGTATCGGGAATCCCTGCTTACCGGAAGTGTAGTATGGATTTTCCACATTTCACGATGGTTAATTTCAGAGAACAGCTGCTTTTCAAGGTTTTCCCCATACCTTCCCCTATTCATTTGAACCAGCAACCAGTTGCACAGATCATCAACGTTTGAAAGAATCCCTCCTGCAGCACCTGTGAGTGCATGATCATAGGAGGCGATGGTATGCAATGACCCTGTTTCTGTGGAATGTGGGATGGCTAAATTGCTCCTGTCAGTAATCTGACTTAACGAACTGTAGGAATTATCCATATTTAACGGTTCCAGTATCCGTGTTTTAATAAATTTTTCCCAGCTCATCCCGCTCACCCTTGCGATAACCTCACCGGCAACCATGTACAAAAGGTTATCATAATCAAATTTTGTTCTAAAAGCAGATACGGGTTCAAAATACTGGAAGCAGGTCAGGATGTCATCTATAGTAAAATCTGATCCATCAGGAAAAATCATTAGATCTCCTGCACCCAAACCAAGTCCACTGCGGTGTGTTAACAAATCCTGAATGTTGAAATTTGAGGTTACATAAGCATTGTACATTTTGAATTCAGGAATATGGTCAACTACTTTATCCTGCCATGTTAGCTTCCCTTCATCTATCAGTATCGAAAGGGCTGCGGTTGTAAATGCCTTGGTATTGGAGGCTATCGCAAACTGGGTATGCTCATTTACCTTACCGTTTTTATCAATCGATTTTACCCCATATCCTTTTTTATGAATAATTATACCATCTTTTACAATTCCGACAGCTACGCCCGCCACATCGAATTTATCCATAGCATCTTTCACGAGTTTATCTACTTCACTTGAAGTGATCTGACCGTAACCGGAAACAGGAAATATAAATAAAAACAGCATCCCAATAAGCAGATTCAACTTTGATTTTTTAATGGTATTCATAATGTTGTTTGTTTGTGGTTAATAAACGACTAATTTGTTTAATAAAAAGGTAAGATGGAAATTTAAAAAAGCAGTTTTTAATTAAATATCTTCTACAATAAAAATTGCATTGTTGTTTAAATCGTAAAAACCAAATTCGTTCGTGTTCCAGGGAGTACCATAAATTAGCTTGTCGCTGCCTACAACTCCCCGCTATACAAACTCCTCAAAAATCGGTTTAATATATTTGACAAAAATCCTGATTACGGAGCCTCCGTTCAATGGATCATCCTGAGTATCGGCATGCCATTGCAGATGAATACTCAGATTATCCCTTTGCAGTATCGCATACATTTTGTCATTAAAAACAGTTTCAATTCCTGTTTTTTTCTTTATACCAGACGATGTCCCGTAATAGATCCGATGATGGCAAAACAGGAGTTATATTTAGAAATTCGGAATTTGAGCTCATCCTATTTTTTTGCAGTTGGAATCTTCGGGTAAGAATTTGCTGTTTCCATTTTTTATATATCGCTCCTCTGGAGCTCTTTAGGTTTTATTTTAATTTTTTACAAATATGTCGCCTCTCAGAGGCTCTATTCACATTATTTATCAGATTGAATTTTCATTATCCATACCACTCAATTAACTAATGTCAGTCCAAGGATCATGCTTCATCTTAATAACATTCTAAATTCTAAAATCGTTAATCAATATTCGATATTCAAAGAAATAAATATTGCTAAAAATCCCCCTTTGTGGGTTTAGGAAAACCACCTTT
>CAZONK010000247.1:0-3926 GCA_964581095.1 uncultured Roseivirgaceae bacterium | reverse complement strand
AAAGCCATACCTGCCTGCGCGTAGCCGCTTCGGCAAAGGCAGGCTTCCCCGCTAAACCCACAAGGCCAGCCCTGCAGCAAAATGTCCAATATGTATCAAACAAACGGTATTATCTTATAATAATTGGACATTTTAAAGGCCGGCCACCGTTAGTTCCTTCAGTATGGCCACACCAGGCGTGGACACCCAACCGCACCAACTATGTACAGATTTGATCTACACTGAGTAAACAATGAAGCCCTGGGTTAAAATCCACCAAACTTGAGTGTAAGGAAATAAGACCATTCATCAAAAGCTTCCGAAGGTGTGTTCAAAAGGCTAAGATCCTGGGTAAAACGTTTTGATGCCCCCAGGTCCATTCTGAAATGCCTGGCTACATTTATTTCAAGCGCAGCACCGGGTTCAACATACCAGTAAACATCTTCTGATACGATTGAACCGTAATAATCGAAATTGGAAAATTTTTCCTGATAACCCATCCAACCGGCGCCTCCGGATATTGGAAAAGTCAGATGTACGATTTGATTTGAAAATACAATGGGCTCTATAAAAAAACCACCATATCCACCCAATACAACCACATCAGCCAGGGGATAAACATCCGTTAATGTAGCTGTAGGGATAATACCCCATCCCTCAAAACCAAGGGCAACGGCCCTGCTGATAATCCATCCACCACGGATTCCACCCAAAACCATCGCCTGGTCCATGTAGGTGGTTGTTTTAAATGATATGGCACCAAATCCACCCGAATGGTAGTTATTTCCTGACAATGTTTTGACTTCGCCACGGTTACGGTGTTTTTTCTGCTCTTGTTTTTCGCTTTCCTGGTCCTCATTGTTTTGAGATTCATCCTGGGCATTCGCCATAAAGCTTACCAACAAAAGTCCTATACACAACAATTTAATTTTATTCATTTTGTTTTAGTATGATTACTCACCTCAAAGACAAGCAAACAATTAAGGGGTTTCCACTTTCCAATAATTTTTGAAACAATAATTTTCATTTTCAAACTGAAAGTAGCCGGTGATTAAATTTTAACAATAATTAACACTTTATTAACACCTTTTTATGATAACCTGCGTTTGAGAAATACATAACCACTTTAAAATGACTTTCCTGAAACAAAATTACAAGATTACGTCCATTTTGTTGATAGCGTTGCTATTTGCCTACATAGGTCAATTGAAAGACAATGTTGAGGATGCAGTTTCTGACCTGGTTTGTACAATCCAATCAACTGAAATTCTCTCTCCTCTTCTACCACCCATTTATAAACTAATGGAAGGGCCTGATGAATCCGTAAATAGTGAATGTAACTACTCAAATAAGGATATTTTAGCAATAAAAATATTCACACTTTAATTGACGATCTTTTCTTCACCAACTATTTTCGCTCCTTATGTTTCAATTTTTCAAAAGGGGAAAAGGCAAATCTTCGAATAGTAAGAATAAAATACCAAATCTAGACGATCTAGATGGTAATCCATTACAGGTAGGTGATAAGGTAATTTCTAGGAGGTATGACCTTGAGGAGTGCATAATTGTAGAATCGGAGAATGGCATTATGTATGAATCGGTCGGATCCGGAGAAAGGGTCAGTTGGGTAAAAATGATCGATGCATCCACCGAGCAGCAAAAAGTAAAAAAGATCCTTGACTAGCCATATACTATTACTATTTAAGATAGTTTAGTTGCTTAAATTGTAATCTTGAATCTAACAATAAATAGGGTTATAAGTTAAGAAAATTATGATTCATTAATTTTATATCGACTCCATGAAAATGTTACGATGTCGACCCTGCTGCAGGACGAGACCATGCATGAATTTTACCCTATTCCCCCTTAAAAAAGGGGGAACAAAAGGGGGTTGTCATTTTTTGAATGAATGTTTATTTTGTACTGTTTTCATGATCATGGATCCAATCAATTAAATGATCCAGGATGGATCCAATGCTCGTTTTAATGTCAAGATCATCGTATCGAATGATTTCCAGTCCGATTGTTTGAAGATATTTCTCTTTCATTTTATCCTGTTGTATCGTTCTATTAAAACCATGGGAATCACCATCAATTTCGATAACTAATTTAAGTTTGGGACAATAAAAATCTACAATAAAATTGCCAATTGGTTTCTGACGAAGAAATTGATACCCAAGAATTTGCTTTCCTTTTACTTCATTCCAAAATAACACTTCGGATAAGGTACTGTTGTTCCTCAGATTTCTAGCAAGCTGCTTGAGTTTCAGGTTGTAATAGATCTTCATTTTTAAATCAGATGTAGCATGTCCAATGAATACAACCCCCTCAATCCCCCTTTTTTAAGGGGGAATTTTGGAACTTAAAATTTACATTTGTATCATTTTGCATGAATTTGTTCCAATTCCCCATTACAATAGGGGGAACATTCCCCGCCCACATTCCAAAGAGGTACGGCGGCCATGCCAGCGGAGGACATTGGTAAATGGAATCATGCTTATCTCATTAATTGTATCAACCAGGTTGATTCTAAAGGATATCCCGATAACTAATCTTCCGATTTCACCCATTTTTGGGTCTCCAGCAATTCAGCTATTTTGCTTTCAATTAATTTCAGGGCTTCCGGGGCCCCTGTATAATCCTTTATTTTTTTAGACTTCTTTCCATCGGAGAAAAATACGTAAGTAGTTGGCAGGTCAGTCACAGATGAGACATATTCATCCTCCATTTCAAAAAATCCCGCATCATTGAAAGCTGTTTTGAGGTCTTCCAGTTGACTTGTTGAAATACGAGAGTTGTATGCACCGGTTTTATCAACGAACCTTTCTCCTTTATACTTTACTTCCAGGTTACTGTATATTTCGATTTCATACACGGGGCATGAACCATAGCAAGGTGTTTTTTTCATTGAAATAACCATATAATTGTCTCCGTTTTCATTCACTGACCCCATTTGATTTGTTGTTTGACATGAAATAACAGTACATAGTATTGCAAAAAAAGTTACAATTCGAAGATATTTGATATTAATATGCATTGTGTTGAATTTTTTAGGCTTGTTTAACTGTTAAAGTTATAATCTTTTAATTTTCCTCAATTTTAATAAGAACTGATTTGCTATTTTTGAAATTGATAATAATAAATATATGACGAAACTGGTTACAAAAACTTTACCAATCTTTTTTATTTTCCTTGCCAGTATGGTTTTTGGGCAAAAGATACCCCAGGTGGATGTACTTCATGCTACTCCTGAAATTTTCGATCATGGAGATCCTGTAGTATGCTATATTGGGGGCGAAATAATTGAATCGGTTCCTTTACCAGAGGAATTTCTGGAGAAAATAAAGGCACGTAAAAAAACGGCTACTTTTGAGGTTGTATATGTTGGGTTCGATAATTTCCCTGAAGCAAAAGCCGCATTTCAGTTTGCTGTTGATATCTGGTCTGCCCTTATTGAATCACCACTTCCCATTCGTGTGTCCGCCCAGTTCGGCCCGTTGGATGAGGGGGTCCTGGGATCTGCACTTCCATCCACTTTTATTCGAAATTTTGACAATACACCCCGGTTTAGTACATGGTTTCCAATCGCCCTGGCGGAAAAAATTGCCAATCAACAGTTCAATGATCCAAATGATTTTGAAATAGAAACAAATTTCAGCAGCACGGCAAACTGGTATTATGATACAACAGACCCTGATGGAATTGTGGGGACTGGGAAAACTGACTTTGCTTCAGTTGTTTTGCATGAGCTTGGACATGGATTAGGATTTATTGGAATAGCAAATGTTACCGATGCCGGGGTAGGAACAATCGGTTTAAGCGGGTTTCCAATGACTTATAGCACATTTGCAGAAACAGGCTCAGGTGATAACCTGGTGAATGACTTACAGAATAATTCACAATCGATGGGTGATGCACTAACGAGTGGATCATTGCGATTCAATGGA
>CAZONK010000246.1:0-3997 GCA_964581095.1 uncultured Roseivirgaceae bacterium | reverse complement strand
CAGTACTTCTTTTGAGTCACCTTCAATAGCAATTTCCGCTTTGTAATTTTTATTGAATACTTCCGAATTGATATCAATGTGTATAAGCGATGGTGGAATTTCCATTCCGTAACTTCCCGTGGCAAGTTCGCCAAATCGCGCACCAACAGCTATAAGACAATCACAGGTTTTGAAAGCATTTTCCGCTGCGGGGACCGAAGATGGACCAAACCCAACTCCTGTATGCAAAGGGTGATTCTCGGGAAACGCGCTTTTGCCCTGAAGTGTTGTGGCAACAGGGGCCTGAATCAGTTCCGCTAAACTGATTAGTTCTTCAGAAGCATGTACCGCACCCCACCCGGCATAAATGCACGGTTTTTTTGCATTATTGAGTAATTCCACTACATTTTTAATCAATTCCTCATCTACCATACCGCGTTGCACGGAAGGCTTATACTCAGGCATTGCAGAAATTTCACCTTCAAACAACTGTAGATTTACAGGTAATTCAACAAATACTGGACCCGGTTCACCACTTACTGCTATTTCGTATGCCTCATAAATCGAAGGGATAATATCTTCATGCCTTGTAATTAGTGTATATTTTTTTACAATACTTCCCACCAGTTGTTCCTGATCAAGTTCGTGTAATTGGTACGATTTATCAGAGTCGCGCCGAATCCCCCCTGAAATAATTAGCATAGGAATGCCATCGAGATAAGCCTCGCCAATTCCGCTCATAGCATGCGTGGTGCCAGCCGCAGGTACAATAGCCAATGTTCCTATGGTATCCGATGTTCTTGATACTGCATCTGCCATAAAGGATGCCCCCGCTTCATGGGTAACAAGAATGGGTTCAATTTGATCACTTTTGTTAAGTTCATCATATAGTTCCGTGTTATGAACACCGGGAATTCCAAATGTATAGCGAACACCTATCTGCTCCAGTGCGTATTTTGCTAAAAAAGCTCCTGTTTTCTTCATTTTTATCCTTTTAGTATTGATTCGGCAGCTATCCTGCCCGTTAATATACATCCTCCCAGAAAGGTACCTTCCAACGATCTTTTTCCATGCATGCCGCCGCCACCAAACCCGGCAGCCTCTCCAACAGCAAATAAACCTGGAATTGGTACCGTTTCATTTCCCGGTCCGCTTTTCATAACATTACAATTTAAATCGGTTTGAATTCCACCCAGACTTTTCCTCGAAAGAATATGCTCCCGAATGGCAATTAATGGAAATGCACTTTTATCATTAATTTTTTGAAAAGCACATGTACGTATCTTGTCCCCCCTGTACTTACGTAATTTTATTATCCTGTTTACCTGGTCGTCTATCGAATTCCCTGTCTTTCTTGCAATTTCTACAGCCGCATCATACTTATCAATATCATCTTTTATTGTGTTGATATTCAAATCATTATTATTTATCAATTCAACCATTTGATCAATTAAATTTGTGACACTGTCACCAATAACCACATCAATATTTTCTGAAATAAATTCATCGACAAGTGCTGAATTTCCTATAAGTGTATCCTTAAGAAAACGCAATATATTCTTATTACGAATGCCTTTATTGTACTCAGATCCTGAAATAGACAATTCTTTTTTTGCGATCTTATAATTCATTATTTGCCATGAATACTTATTATCCTGATTGCTTACTGTTTTAACCAAATGCCGGGTATCATATCCTGAAATTAATGGAGGATTGAAGCGTCTTCCTCCGGAATCAAACCACAATGCAGATTTCGGTGGAATTATGCTCAATCCATGGAGTGATCGTGTAGGTTTGTGATGGTGTACCCCTGCAGCATAATGCCACATATTGTTGAGATGGGTAATCCGGCCGTCAAATTTATTCTTAACCAGATCGTGCATACTCCCGGTTGCAAACTGATGAGACCCGCTTAAAATAGTTTCCGGAGGTTCACCCCAATCACTTTCCCATTGTTCTTTTACTTTTTCAATGCTTCCACTTATACCTCCTGTTGCAACAACTACACAATCCGCAGTCACCGAAAATGACTTTGAATCCAATTCGTTAGTACCCCTAACACCACTGATCACATTGTTATCACCAAGAATATCCTCAACCTTATGGTGAAACAATACCGTCAGGTTATTTCGGTATTTATGTCGCGAAAGTTTACCAATAAGCACGCGAATCAGCTCATATCCAGTACCCCATACCATATGAAAGCGTGGTACAGAGTTTCCCGGTCGGTCCCATCCTCTTTCCACCCAATGGACAACAGGAAAAAAGCCTATTCCTTGTTTTCTTAACCAGTGATAAACATCAGGAGTGCACCTGTTTATATAAGCTTCTGCCCATTTTTTTGGCAATCTGGAGCCATTATCAAATTCTGCAAATGAAAACCAGTCTTTTGTAGCCAGGTCAATGTTGTCCTTATAACCCGATCTTTTTTGTGTAGGTGTATCAACGAAAAATATTCCACCAAATGATTCTTTTGCCAGTCCTCCGAAGTTTTCTTCCTTGTCACGATCGATGAGCGTAACTTTCCTATTACCATCGAGCAACTCAAGTACAGCTACTATACCTGCGAGGCCTCCCCCCACAACTACAACATCAGATTTATACTTTGATTCATTCATAAATCATATAAGTTCGAAAAAAAATACTGAACTTCCACATAATCATCCGTTTTTCGATGTAAAATTTTCCAGGTTTTAACACCAGTAATTAAGTACTAAGCATTGTTAAACCAAAAAAAGTCCAGCCTACTATGTAGACAGGACTTATCTATAACCAAAACTCAAATACTATTCAGATGTTATTCGGGTGGGAGTAAAACTGCATCAATAACGTGAATAACTCCATTAGAGCATTCAATCGTTGCCAGGATATTTGCACCATTTACAGTTATACTACCATCTTCTGCTACTTTAATTTCAACGTCATCACCATTGGCTTCATAGATTAGTCTTCCATCGGTTAATAAATCTCCTTTATACATTCCGGGAGCCGCATGATAATACAGAATGTCAATCAGCTTACTTTTGTTTTCAGGCTTCAGAAGTGTCTCTACTGTTCCTTCCGGAAGTGCAGCAAAAGCTTCATTTGTAGGTGCAAAAAGTGTTAAAGGCCCATTATTAGCTAAAACATGTTCAATACCCGCAGCCTGAACAGCTGCAACCAGTGTGGTATGATCAGCAGATCCCAAAGCAATTTTCAGGATATTAGGGTCAGAATCTTCTTCTACTCCAGCCTGACCAAAATTTGAAGGATCTCCTGCATCTGCAACAACAGATTCTGAGGTGGTTTCGTTGCCTGTACAACCGTTCATGACAACAGCAAGCGCAAGCAATAAGATTAAATGGTTAATTGTTTTCATTGTCGTAAGAATTAAAAGGTTAATGTTATACAAAATTGACGCATTTTAGATTGGATTTTTATGACCCAAATTATAGGAATCAGATGATTTTGGTCACGGCTAAAATTGACGATTATCAAAATCCTCATTTTTGGCTTTATGCAATCTACTTGTTTTCTAAAAACATCAACAGGTTTGTCATATGTTCAGGACACGAAGGCAGCAATAGGCGGAACATTTTTTCATGATTTAAATCATCTTTCAGAATTCATTTTATCACGTCTTCTCTTTGTTTGCTGTACCGGCGTTATATGCATTGGTCATATAAATTTTTAATCAGTTATAAAATGATTTCCAATTGTGCCTGAAAGAGCGGGGATGTACTAACACATAATATATTCAAATTTGTTGCTCAAGCACACGGAATATTTTATTAAAATTATTTCGTTGTTTAAAGCAAAAATTATTTAAAGATATATTTCTGTAACTATTCAGGAGACCAAATGGTATTAATGATTCATTTATGGATGTAAATATGCCACAAAGGCAGAAAGACTCTAAGAATCACTAAAGTTTTCTTTGTGCTGACTTTGTGCTTTTGTGTCTTAGTGGCTAAAACCGCATTTTTAATACTTTGTTTTAGTCAAAATAGGGCTGAGTAGTTACAAATTTCTTTATACA
>CAZONK010000245.1:0-4006 GCA_964581095.1 uncultured Roseivirgaceae bacterium | reverse complement strand
AAATATCTTACCCCCAATACATTCCAGAATCAAGTCAGGCTGAATTCCATTCAATAATTTTAGCGCATCTTTATAAAACTCGTTGCTTCTTATCATGTACTTGTCATATCCTTCTTCTTTTAGCGTTTTAAGTTTATCTGAATTTCCAACTACACCGATGGTTTGTGCTCCAAGCTTTTTGGCAAAACGATTTGCCCAAACTCCCACACCTCCGGCAGCGCTATGAATAAGTACCAATTGCCCAGGCTGAAGATTTCCAAGATTTACCAATGCATAATAAGCCGTAAGCGCCTGTACCGGATATGCGGCCCCATCTTCATATTCCCATCCTGAAGGTAGTTTTGATACATAAATAACGTCAGTTTTTATAAAGGAGGCATATGCACCAAATCGAGTCACTCCAAATACCCGATCTCCTATTTTGAAATTAATAACATTTTCTCCGGTAGCTTCAATTTCTCCGGCATATTCCAGACCGGGAATAAATGAACCATCAGGGGTTGCACTATACAACCCTTGCAGGGCAAAAATATCAGCAAAATTTAACCCGATTGCCCTCACTTTTACCACAACCTCATCTGCTTCAGGATTTTCCAATTCCTCCTTCTGCCTTAAAAGTTTATCCAATGAACCGGCTTTTTTTATTCGATATACTTCCCTTTCCATTTGCTAAATCTTAAATAAGAATTGATAAAAAACAAACTTTGATTAAAATCAAAACTTTTATATTGCTGATATGAAAGAGGAATACATCAAAATTGAAGTAAGTGCAGGTAGGGAAGTATCTGCAATACAGGTTATACCAACCAATTCTGTTGCAATGATCATAATAGCACATGGGGCGGGGGTGGGGGCGGGAATGAACCACGCGTTTATGGCACAAATTGCAAATGAATTGTGGAGCCGTCAAATCGCGACTTTCCGGTTTAATTTCCTTTACATGGAGGAGGGCAAGAAACGGCCTGACACAAAGAATATTGCAGTAGATACGTATAACAAGGTTATTAATTATGTATTAAATACTACAGATCTGCCAGTATACATAGGGGGAAAATCGTTTGGAGGTCGTATGGCTTCCTGGGCTGAAGTATCTAATAGCAACAACGATATTAAGGGCTTAATTTACTGGGGTTTTCCTTTGCACGCACCAGGGAGGCCTTCAGACGATCGTGCTGATCATATGCTTTCTATTACAAAACCAATGTTATTTCTACAAGGAACAAGGGATACACTTTCGGACCTTACATTGTTAAAACCAGTTGTTGAAAAAATTTCAAAGGCGAAACTTTATATTTCGGAAGGGTCAGATCATTCATTTCATGTACTAAAACGGAGTGGAAGAAATGACCTGGAAGTAATAGAAGAAATTTCGAATGAGGTTAAAGCCTGGATTAGTAAAACACTTAAAACTGCTTAACCGTATAACAAACATATCGTCTATTGAGCACTCCTGACATTGCTTTGGAGAAGTGTTAGTGATTTTTCTGCTTCTTTATCTTCTTACCATCAGGATAACGGATAAGTGATAATGGCCTGCCTTTAATGTGGTTCAGGATGGTTGGGGCAATTGTAAGATAGTATTGAATTATTTCTGCCTTCAATATATGATCCATCCGGGTAAAGTTCTTTATCCAAATTAGAAAGCTCCAATTTTCTCTTACCGACTTCAACCCATTGCGATGTCCTTGCCATTTTATGGATTCAATGATAGTTTGGAAAGATACTCCAGGTTCCATGATCTACTTTCATCATAATACAACTGCCCCTCTCGGATTACCAACGGAGATTCAATATTATTATGGTACAATTGGCCTGTGCCTAATCCATGAATCATGCCATTATCATTGTATGAAGTAAACTGTGCTATCGCGTTAAGGCCAATATTAGATTCCAATGCAGATGTAATCCACCATCCAATATTCAGGCCTTTTGCAGTTTCAATCCACTCTTTTGTTTCATCAAATCCTCCCAGCAATGAAGGCTTTAAAACAATGAAAGCAGGTTTGATTAATGACAGTAGCGTTTTTTTATTGGAAGAGCCAATAAGTTCCTCATCAAGTGCTATGGGAAGTGGTGATTCTGAACATAACCTGGCCATTTCATCAAATTCTCCTGCTTTGATAGGTTGTTCAATGGAGTGAACCCTCAAATTCGCCAATGTCTTCAATATCCCGTTTACGTTATCAGGATTGAATGCACCGTTTGCATCTACCCGAATAATAATATCCTGGAATTGATTACGCAACTCAGTCAGAAACTTCAACTCAATATCTGGATCTATAGCACCAATCTTAATTTTGATGCATTTATATCCCATCTCAATCTTTTCGACAGCCTGCTTCCTCATCTGTTCAACATCCGACATCCAAACCAGTCCATTTATAGCCAACGGAACTCCATCTAATATTGGTGAGGTAAATATCCGGGAAAAATCATTACTCAATATGCTTAGAAATGCAGTTTCCAATCCAAACCGGATCGATGGGTATTTTAAACCTACGATTTCTTTCGAGACAGAATACGCCTCCTCAACGGATTCTGGGGTACGAGTATTTTTCAGTGCTGACAGCACTTTCAAAATCTTACCTTTATACGAGTCCTTATCATCAATACTCAAACCCCAGAGAGGTGAGCACTCCCCAATCCCAATTTTATTGGTTTTTTTATCCTCGATTTTAATAAAATACGTTGGTTTTTCCTGCAGATATCCACGTGATGTCCCTGCACGAAATTTAAACTGAAGATTATAGGACTGGTATTCGCCGATCATTACCTGGTATTTCCATTTTTACCCGAAATATAATCCATCTTTAAATACAGGCCTATATTTGCAGCCAAATGAGCAATTATTCTTTTCCGAAAATTGACCTTAATGCCTACTTATATTCCCTTCCGGAAGAATTGATTGCGCAACACCCATCTGACAAAAGAGGTCAGTCAAAGTTACTTTATTTTGACGGCGAAAAGATCACACACCACCAATTCGCAGAAATCACAAATTTATTGCCGCAAAAAGGTACAATTTTTTTTAATGACACTAGGGTCATACCTGCTCGTTTGCACTTCAAAAGAAAATCAGGTGCTATTATTGAAATATTTATTTTGGAACCACTATTACCATCAAAAGAAATAGTGCTGGCAATGGAGTCCAAAAGGCAATGTACCTGGATAACCATGGTTGGAAACCTGAAAAAATGGAAAAACGATGAAATCCTTGAGGCTTCTTTTGAGGTAAATGGAAATACCGTAACCATCACCGCTCAACTTGTAGATAGCGATAAAAGACAAGTACAGTTTAACTGGTCAGAAGATTGTCCATTCTTAATTGTATTGGATGCACTGGGAAAAATTCCACTACCGCCATATATACATCGGGAAACACAAAAAGAGGATACAGACCGCTATCAAACTATTTATTCTCACAATAATGGCGCCGTAGCTGCTCCAACAGCCGGTTTACATTTTACAAAAAAAATAGTTGGGGATTTAAAGGTTGCTGGACTGATAACTGATTACCTCACTTTGCATGTTGGTGCCGGAACTTTCCAGCCTATTTCTGCTCAAATCATAGAAGAGCATCCCATGCATGCTGAAAAAATAGTTGTAACACGTGATAATGTTCAAAATCTCATTGGAAGCAGGTTCACTGTTGCTGTGGGAACAACCAGCCTGAGAACATTGGAGAGCTTGTATTGGTATGGAGTAAAACTCCTTGAATCATCCGATACGGAATTCTTCATTCCTAAAGGCTTCCCCTATCAACATCGGGCTAAACTTCCTTCCGCCATGGAGGCCTTGCAAAGAATAATTGCTCATATGGAAAAGAGTGATTTGGCGGTACTTAGTGGAGTTACGCAAATATTTATTGTCCCCGGATATACTTTTAAAATTGTTGAAGGACTCATAACCAATTACCACTTACCCGGTTCCACCCTTATATTACTGGTGAGCGCTTTTATTGGTGATAAATGGTCATTAGTGTACAAGGAAGCAATAAAAAGGGGAT
>CAZONK010000244.1:0-4017 GCA_964581095.1 uncultured Roseivirgaceae bacterium | reverse complement strand
ACCTGAATTTAAAATAAATCAATAGCAGGCTCAAAAAACAAATAATGGAATTTGCCACGATCACCGGCCAGAGATTGAGCGCAACAGCATACACAAGCCACACAATTGTACTTATGAAAACAATCAGCATCATGTTCAGGCTCAAATCCTTAACACTCCTTGTTTGCCACGTTTTATACACCTGGGGAATAAAAGTGATACTACTCAAAAAGGCACCTGTATGGCCTACTATTTCTGTCCATTCCATAACCAAAATATTGATGGGCGGCTAAGATACTGAATTGATACTATCTGAATGCCTGACAAACTTGTATTTTTTTCAGGATTCAAATCAGATGTATTAAACCAAATATAGAATTACCATTTTGTATGAAAAATACCCTCCCTGTCTGTTCTTTCATACGTATGCGATCCAAAATAATCCCTCTGGGCCTGTATAAGATTTAAGGGTAGTTGTCCTCTCCTGTATGCATCAAAATACCCAAGGCAGGAGTTTAAGGCCAATACGGGGATTCCTCTCCCGATTGCAAACATTGTTACTTTTCGTGCAGGGTCAACGCATTTTTCTATGTTACCCGCAAATGATGTATCCAGTAGTAAACTGTTCAACCCAGGATTTCTATTATAAATCCCCCTGATGTCATCCAACAGTCCCGCTCGAATAATGCACCCCCCCCTCCATATGCTGGCAATGGAATCCAAATTCAAACCATAATTATATTCCTGTGATGCCACGGACAGAAGTGTAAATCCCTGAGCAAATGCTATAAGGTATGAAAAAAAGAGCGTTTTTTCAATTTCTTCAATTGTTGGTGGGGCCGAATCTTGTCGGGGACCGTTATAAATTTTCTCTGCAGACATGCGATCATTTTTCATGGCTGACAATTCGCGCATGTTTACTGCTGCATCAATTGCAGGCACGGGAATACCAAGGTCCATGGAATTCTGTGAAGTCCATTTCCCTGTATCTTTTTGCATTGCCTTATCCAGGATCATATCAACCAGGTCCCCACCGGCATGCGTATCTTTCGTCTTAAATATTTCAGCAGTGATTTCAATTAGATAGGATTGCAATCGGGAATTGTTCCACTTATTAAAAGTTTCAGCTATTTCAATATTGCTTAATCCAACACCTCGTTTCAATACGTCATAAACCTCAGCAATAAGTTGCATCAACGCATACTCTATTCCGTTATGCACCATTTTAACATAATGACCTGCCGACTGGCTGCCTATGTATTCAACACATGGCTCTCCATTTGCCTTTGCTGCAACAGCTTCAAATATGAATCGGACTTTTTCGTAGGCCTCCCTGGAGCCACCCGGCATTATGCTGGGGCCAAACCTTGCCCCTTTTGCACCACCTGATACCCCTGCTCCAATAAAATCAAATTGATGTGCTTCGAGCTCCTTGATCCTTCGTTCTGTATCCTGAAAATACGAATTACCACCGTCAATAATCAAGTCTTCTGAACTTAAGAGTGGCAATAGTTCTCCAATAACCGTATCCACTGCATTTCCCGCAGGCACCAGCAACATAATTCGTCGTGGTTGTGCCAAACTTTTAACAAACTCCAGAATATCAGAGGTTCCTGAAACAGGGCTGTTTTTTGCCTCTTCTAAAAGTGCTTCAACTTTCCCTGGATCTGTATCCAATCCAATTACACTGAAATCATGATCAGCCACATTTAATATAAAATTACGGCCCATCACACCAAGTCCTACAAGTCCAAAATCGCTTAACTTATCCATAAGTATTGATTTTGCTAAAGTATTATTAAACCTTAATTATGCAATAGAATTTTTAATTACACGCAATTAAATGGATTTATGAATTTTATCAAACAAGTATGTAACAATTGGAGATCAGCAAAATACCAAATGTCGATTTATTAATGCTTTTAAACACTATAATTAGTTTACAGACTGAGAAAAATCAGGAATACACAGGACATATTATCATATTAGCCCAAAGTTGCAAAAGGTATATTTGCCAAAATTGTTGTAATATGTTCAGTTTTTAAATTTAAAAGAGTACACCATGTCAAAGAAAAATGTCATTATTCTGGGAGCTGCAGGAAGGGATTTTCACAACTTCAACACCTACTACAGAGAAAACCCTGACTATAATGTTGTCGCATTTACAGCAACCCAGATACCCGACATTGATGGCCGCAAATACCCGGCAGAACTTGCGGGTGCTTTATATCCCGATGGCATCCCCATTTTTGCGGAAGAGAACCTGGAAAAATTAATAAAAAATCTTGACGTTGATGACTGTGTATTCTCTTACAGTGATCTGCGCTATGACAAAGTGATGAACATAAGCTCACTTATCAATGCCGCCGGTGCAAATTTTGTACTCCTGGGCCCCGGGGATACCATGGTGAAAAGCGAAAAACCTGTTATCTCCGTTGTAGCAACAAGAACGGGATGTGGAAAATCACAAACTTCAAGAAAAGTTATTGAGTACCTGATGGAAAAAGGGCTTAAAGTTGTGGCTATCCGACATCCCATGCCTTATGGTGACCTGGTAGCACAAAAAGTCCAGCGGTTTGCTGAAATTGCTGATCTCGAAAAACATAAATGTACAATTGAGGAAATGGAAGAATATGAACCTCATGTGGTGCGTGGAAATGTAATATATGCGGGTGTTGATTATGAAGCCATTGTACGTGCTGCTGAAAAAGACCCCAATGGCTGTGATATCATACTCTGGGATGGTGGAAACAATGATTTCCCTTTCTACAATTCTGACCTGACAATAACAGTTGCTGACCCTCATAGGCCCGGTCATGAACTGAACTACTATCCGGGTGAGGTAAATATGCGCATGGCCGATGCCATTGTTATAAACAAAATGGATTCTGCAAGTCCTGAAGGCATCCAGACTGTAAGGGAAAGCATTGAGAAGGTAAATCCTGATGCGATTGTTATAGACGGTGCTTCACCAATTATGGTTGACGACCCTTCGGTAATACGTGGTAAAAAAGTCCTTGTTGTTGAGGATGGCCCTTCTTTAACGCACGGCGAAATGAAACTGGGTGCAGGCACTGTTGCGGCAAAAAAATACGGCGCAGCCGGGTTGGTTGACCCAAGACCGTTTACAGTTGGGAAGCTTTCAGAAACATTCAGGACCTATCCGAATATTGGAATCTTGCTCCCTGCAATGGGATACGGTGATGAGCAATTGAAAGACCTTGAAACAACGATCAACTCCACAGACTGTGATTCGGTTATTATTGGCACACCAATTGACCTCAATCGTATAATTAATATCAAAAAACCAAATACCAGGGTATATTATGATCTTCAGGAGATTGGCGAACCCACACTTGATGATGTACTAACTGATTTTGTGAAAAAGCATAACCTATAGATTTCTCATTAATTAATACTATTTATGTTCAAGTTTTAAAGACCTTCCAAATTCCATGACCAAGTTCTTCAGCTACTACCTGCCTACCTATTAATCCGGTACATTGTTCCACCAACAGTTTGAATAAGCGACCGTTTAATGGCGTTTATTTATTGCTGAAACAAAGCCCTACTTTTCATCATTGGAGCTTAATGGTTACCAACTGTATTTTAATTCACTAAAGAATATTGTTCAAATCTTGTCTTCCAATTATAACCATAATTTCTACGATGTCATTATTTACTTTGAAATAAATGCTATCAGAACCACACACACATCGTCTGTATCCAGTTTTTATGAAATCAACTGATTCAAATGAAAATGGTCGTTGAGCTATAATATCAAAATAATCAAAAAATGAATCAAAATATTTATCAGCTTGCACCATTCCAAACTTCTTGATTCCGTAATGATGAATTTTAATTAAATCTTCTTTAGCTACATTACTTAATTTGTATTTAGCCATTAAGTAAAGTCTTTGATTTTGCTAATATTTGCTCTCTTCTATCATCGGTAAATCCACTGTTTTCAGCTCTTTCCAATTTAGAACTTATCCAATCAATTTGTCGTTGTTGCTTTCTAGCTTGTCTTATTAAATC
>CAZONK010000243.1:0-4043 GCA_964581095.1 uncultured Roseivirgaceae bacterium | reverse complement strand
AAAGCACCTTCCTTCACAAGCGATGTGTCTCATTGTCGCTTGCCAGGAATCACGACTATCGGCTGTTGGGGCGAGATAAATGTTTACTCCTTTCTCATACATCGACATTCGGGCGAGGGGCATTAAGTTTTCCCAGCAGATCAATCCTCCTATTACGCCAAGGGGTGTTTTGAATGTAGATAATGTACTTCCATCACCTTCAGCCCAGATTACCCGTTCAGCTGCCGTGGGCTTAATTTTTCTGTGTTTGCCCAGTAGTTTTCCGTCGGGATCGAAATAAAGAAGAGTACAGTAGAGAGATCCTTTGCCCACGTTTTCCTTTTCGATGACTCCAATTGCCAAATATACCCTGGCATTTTTTGCAATCTTTGATAGTTTATCTACTGCCGGCCCGGGTATTTCAACAGAATTTTTCCAGTAGCGCAGCCATAGTTCCCGCCCGGTTTCACTTCGGCTTCCTACCGGAGCACCAAAAGACATGCCCGCTGGATAGGCTGGGAGGAATGCTTCAGGAAACAAAATGAGGTCGGGATTTTTCTGTCCGGCTTCTTCTACTTTTTGTTGCACCTTAATCAATGATTTTTCAAGGTCAAACAGGACCGGTGCTGTCTGGACTAAAGCTACAAATGTATTTCGTTTCATTTGGGCAATTTAATGAGATATTTAGGTTTACGAATGATTTGACAAATTTGACGGGTTGAAATTAAAATATTTTGATTGGGAAACTATTTTTCCTGCAATTTTGTTTAAGCAACTATATTTTAACCAATAACAAATATTATGAAAATTTTAACTGACCTTGTCGCACGAATCCTATTTGCAATCCCTATAGCAATGTTTGGTGTGTTTCACTTTATGAATGCCGAAGGAATGGCTCAGATGGCACCATTTGGTGGCGTAATCATGGTATATATTACCGGAGTACCTTTGTTGCTGGCTGCAGTGGCTATTTTAATCAAGAAAAAAGCAGCACTGGCAACATTGTTACTGGGAGTATTTTTTATTCTTACTGCTACAACTGTACATTTGAGAAGTTTGATGGGTGGTGATGAAATGGCCATGGGACAGGTTTTGAAAGACCTCGCACTAGCAGGAGCATCATTTTTCATGGCTGGAATATTCGGAAAAGAAGAGGAAGGATAATAAAAACAATATCGTCATTCTGAACGGAGGTGAAGAATCTGTTACTTGCTGAATGAATAGTAACTTAAAGATCCTTCACTATTGTTCAGGATGACGTTTTATACGATGTTCGCTTTTAGTGAATCTTCTTCTAATCCCCTGGATGTTTATAATAGACTTTTGCTACAATTTTCCATCCACTATCAAATTTCAATAAAGAAAGATAGTCGGTATAAACATGTTTTCCTCCTTTCGAAAGATCCACACGCATCGTAGCTGCATTGCCTGTTACTGATACATTTGAAAACTTGTGTTCCCAAACATTTTTAGAAGCATCAAAGTCAGGGTCGTTTTTTCTTTTGCGTACTCCCTCAACCCAGGTTGCAATTTCATACCTGGATAATTGCTCCCCTTTTGCAGAAAAGATAGCAAAATCAGGATGAAACCCGGCAGCCATAGCATCGGGGTCTAATTCATTAAAGGCACCATTAACATACGATTGAAGTACAAGGTCTTCTACCGCTTTTTCTTCTGCAGTTTTATCAGCATAATATTTTGTAAATGCCATTAATGGGAGCAGAGGAATTAAAATAAACAAGAGTTTCTTTTTCATGGTTTTGTGGTTATGTTCAAATATAAATACGCACATTCATCACCGTGGTTTCGTATTATTGATTTTAATTAATTATTTCGAATGGATATTTTATCAACATTTGCTCCACTACAAAAGCAGGGAAACCCTAAAAATGTAGCGCCATTAAAGCAGCACTCAAAAGTGATTGTTACGGGAGCAGGTGTATTCGGAGGTTGGACAGCATTGAAACTATTACGAAGTGGATTTGAAGTGGTTCTGATAGATATGTGGGGGCCGGGCAATTCTCGTTCGAGTTCCGGTGGAGAATCCCGCGTGATCCGGTCTTTTTATGGTTCCAATAAGAACTATTTTGAAATGGCTGTAAAATCGTGGGATCATTGGAAGTCCCTCGAAAAAACTTCAGGGCGCAAACTTTTACACCACACTGGGGTGCTATGGTTTATCAACCATCTTTATGGTGAGGTTGCAGGACAAATGACATCCATAATGGAACAATTTGGACAGCCCTATGAATTGATTGATTCCAAAACTGCTGCTGAACTATATCCTCCTATCAACTTTTCGGATATAATGGGTGTAGTAATTGAAAAAAATGCCGGTTATCTTGAAGCAAAGAAAGCTACCATTGCAATAACTGAACAATTTGTAAAAGAAGGTGGCAAGTTTCTATTGGGCAAATGTAGACCTGGTCCAGATTCAGGAGGGAACATGGATTCTGTGCAGGTAAATGGACAAAAAATTTCTGCTGATGCCTTCATATTTGCTTGTGGACCCTGGTTAAAAGATGTATTTCCCTTGCAATTGAAAAATCATTTGATGGTTACAAAACAGGAAGTGTATTATTATGGGATTCCACCTGAAGAATCTGAAGTCTATCAATCGCTGATACCCTGGGTGGACTGGGTTCCCGGCGAATTTTATTATGGGATTCCCGGGAAAGATAATCGTGGATTCAAAATTGCCCATGATGAAAGGGGGCCACAAATAAATCCGACAACCGTTGAACGGATTCCGGACTTGCAGCTTGTTCAAAGGTCCAGGGAGTACCTTGCAAAAAGGTTCCCTGCCTTGAAAAATGCACCTCTCGTTGAATCCAGGGTTTGTCAGTACAGCAATTCTGCAGATGGTAATTTTATATTTGATTCCCTCCCGGGATATAAAAATACCTGGATATTGGGAGGAGGATCAGGACATGGATTCAAACATGGACCGGCTGTTGGTGAAATGGTTACGGGTACACTTTCAGGACTCCAACAGATTCCGGCTGATTATCTTATCTTCTAAATCCTAGATTTCTGCGGAAGGACTCAGGAGGTTTGGGGTTTCGAATTCATTCCCAAGAAGTTTCGAATTATTTGCTTCAGACCTCCCAAATGATTTCATTACCACTCTGCGTTCCACATCGGTAATAGACCATCCACCCCTGTTATTATCCCACACAATGATGTAGCGTTTTCCTTCCATTTCAATAATATCACGTTGGTAGAGCTCATCATTCGCCTTGTCCATTTGACCAATAAATTGCATGATTTCTACTTCCTCATCTTTATAGTCGCCTACGTCTTTTTTATCAGAAAACATGATAAAGGAATGACGTTCGGTAGAAAATGATAGTGTTCCTGACCGATAAACTTTTTTCGTGATTTTATTAAATGCTTTGAACTTTAGTTCGTTGTTGAGCATAAATTTATTTGTATATTAGTTACAAAAAAACAAAATAAAAATGTCAAAGAAAATATTATTGGGAATTGGAATTGTAATCATACTTGTTCTGGTGTATGCTGCATACTTCTTTTTTTATCAAACACGGCAGGCAAGTCCTTTGGACACGGTAAATATCCAAAAGGGGGATTACTCACTTTCAGTTACATATAGCAGGCCCTCTAAAAAGGGACGCATTATATTTGCAGAAAGTGAAGATGCCTTGCAACCATATGGTGTTTATTGGCGAATGGGTGCCAACAGGGCTACCCGTTTAACGATAAATAGAGCAATAGATATAATGGGAAATAAGCTGGAACCCGGTGATTATGCCGTTTATGCAATTCCAGGTCCGTCTTCATGGACAATTGCTTTCAACACCGAATTCGATCGGTGGGGTGCATCAGTAGCGGATGCTTCATTGGATGTTTTCAGAATCGAAGTACTGGTAGATTATTCAAATCCTGTAGTTGAAATGCTCACCATCTCTTTTCAGGATCGTGCTGAGGGGGTAGCTATGGAAGTAGAGTGGGACAATGCTAAAGTAGTGGTTCCAATAGCCTTGAAATAAATTAATAGAATTAACCATTTAACTATTACTAATTATTTGGGCGTAACAATGGTT
>CAZONK010000242.1:0-4101 GCA_964581095.1 uncultured Roseivirgaceae bacterium | reverse complement strand
ATTTAATGCCCCTTGCCCGAATGTCGATGTATAAGAAAGGAGTCAACATATATCTCGCCCCAACAGCCGATAGACGTGATTCCTGGCAAGCGACAATGAGACACATCGCTTGTGAAGGAAGGTGCTTTGTACTGGGTTGCAACCAGTACCTCACAAAATCAATGTATCCTAAAGACCTTCCGGGGATTGACGATCTGGATAAAGCCCCTGAAACTTTGAGTCGGGGTGGAAGTGTAGTTGTAGACCCATTTGGGAATGTAATCGCCGGACCTTTGTTTGATAAGGAAGGTATTCTTTATGCAGAACTCGATATGGATATTATGGCCAAAGCCAAAATGGATTTTGATCCGATCGGGCACTACCAGAGGCCTGATATTTTCAAGTTTAAGGCAAAGAAACAGCCAAAGACGAAGGGCTAAAAAAATCCCAAGCCCAATTACCGAAGCTCGAAAAGGTACATACTGACAACGATTTTCATGCTCTGAAATGAAGCACTGACGAGATCCATGCATAAGGCTGTTACTACGTTCCCTCTATTTCTTGCGGAATCCAGTATACGTAAAATTTCATTTGCGCGTTTCTCACCTTTGCCATATACTACTTTAATATGTGAAACATGTACCTGGCAATATTTACTCATATAAATGAGCTCATCCAATGAATCCTCAATCCCTTCATCATCTTCGTTCCGTATATGGCTCATCACCAATTGATCACGTAAATTAAATGTGGCTAAAGCCTGGTTTATGTTAATTATTCAAACCCGACTTGAAAGTCGGGGCAATACCCCGACCCGGAAAGTATTAAATCGGTTTTGGTGACTCAACTAATCAATAAAGTTCTTAATTCCCTTATTCTTTTTTGCAATTACATAATATAACCCAACATTCACCCTGTAAGTTGGTGTGAGTTGTGTGCCGGAAGGATTGGCATAAATAGGCAATTCAAAATTTGTTTCAAATGTCAGGTTCGGCAAAATACTTACACCAATACCCGGTACTAAAAAGGCCCATTCACCTCCTGTTGAGGCAACCGGATCTCCATTAAATTGATCTTCCCTGGCTTTACGGTAACGAATTCCCAGGTTCGGGTTTACCATCGTTGAGCCCATCTTCAATTGATCTGAAACACCAACAAGTGCCCTGAAATTATTACCTATTTTATACGTTGAAGTATTATTTAAATAATTCTCATTTGTACCTGCAAGTCTGTAAGTAAGTACTGAATATATTGACATCGTGGGCCGGTTACTCATATGATAAAAATAGTTCGTCCAGAAAATCCCATCCCATGCTCCACTTCCCGGTTGCAAGTCTGCATTCAGGATTAAACCCCGTCCGTTTACTTCACGTGCTGATCCGGTAGGCATCTTTGGCCCCACACCAACGGATAACATATGCCGTTGATTACTAACCGATGTCACCCTGTATTTAAATAATATAAGTAAATCACCAATACCCTGCGTACTTTCAAAGTCATTAAGTCCACCAACCTGTTGTACATCCCTCTCCTGTCTAACCCATGGTACAAGCGCTTCAAAACTGAACCGGTCTGTAACTGCATATCCGGCGCTTAGGATTACTGACCGGGTAATTCTTTCCCTTGCCCTGTCATCCAGTGTATTTGTGCCTTCTTTTAACGTGCGAAGAACGTTTACATCGTATGTCAACGTAAACTGTACAGTACCTGCGAAACTGGGAGGTAGTCCAAGGTTTGTTGAGATTGGTACGCCACCAGAACAACAAGTTTGCGCATTTGACCCCAATGCAATCAGGAATATCAGTATAAAAATAAACTGGCCGGTGTACCTCATGGATAATTAAACGCAATCTATCCCAAAATAATTCCTTTATCTCTTTTATACATCATCAAACCAGAACTTTATATAAAAATGCTACTCGCTAATTATGCTCATCTTAGTGATGTGTTTTAATTAAATATCTTGTTGTTTTTAGTACGAAAACTAACTAAATTAATTACTCTATTTGTATTATCCACAAACCAAACCTTATGAAGCTTGAACTAAAACAAATAAGATCCCAACGGCAGGCCTGGCTCGATGCCGTTAATAAGAATGACCTTGAAGGAATGGAAGCTGTATTTACGGAGGATGCTGTTTGGATTCCTTCGGGAATGCCTGCCCTTAAAGGGAGGGGCGCGATATCTGATTGGATGAAGCCCTTCTTTGAGACATATGATTATGAGTTTTCGATCAAAGATATGTCGATCAAAGGAGCAGGAAATTGGGCAGTAGAACGGGCGTCATTCACATCAAAACTAAAACCTAAGGAAGAAGGTGGAGAAAGAGCAGATAGTTCTTCTCATGATGGGAAATACATAATCATATGGCGTTGGGAAAAAGATAACAAATGGCGTATTGAGAGGTACCTGGATGATTCGGATGAAAAGTAAATGAAATAGTGCATCATGATAAGTTTTGATGCCTTGTATTCCGACCATACATCAGGTTCTACCTCCCTGCTCTTTCAGTTTCAGGATGCATTGATAGAAAAATTATCAGTTAATTCGGACAACTGGAAAGTTGACCTTTCTCAGGAACTTTCCAATGCAAGCGCCCATTGGAAGCAATTTCTAGTCATTCAACATTTTATCAGTGAGTTAGCTCCTGGTATTGATTCTGCAAATAGTCAAGGAAATATAAAAACATGGATCGAAAATTATCGAAACTCCTGGGAAAATCAAGAAGAAAAATGGGTAGCAACTCTATCCATGATAGCCGGTAATGTTGATAAGATTACTACGCACAGCAATAGTAATTCTGTTAAACAAACACTTCGTTCATGGAAGAATTCCGGGGAAAAATTCAAAATCTATCAAACACTTTCGGGACCTGTAAACGAAGGAGTAGAACAAGCAAAATGGTTATCAGAAGTTAAAATACCCGTGATGTTGGTACCCGATGCCATGGCATCCTGGTGTATCCGAAATTCCGATATGGTACTTCTGGGAACAGATGGAGTATATCCGGATGGGTTTCAAAACAAAATGGGTTCACTAGCTATGTGTATGGCGGCAAAGGAGTTTAATAAACCTGTTTATGTTTTATTTGATGGTCGAAAGATATTGGAGACTGCTCCAGAACCTGAAAATCCGAAACCTGCGGAAGAAGTTTTAAAAATTCCTCCAACCGGGATCGAAATCCGGAATTATTATTTTGAATCGGTACCTCATTCTTTTGTTAGCGGGTACATATCTGTTAATGGGCTAATACTACCTGAAAATCTTCAATATCCAGAGTGAAATAAGCCATCATTGCCAGGCCTGCAGGCTATAGCCCGACAATCCCAAACTAAACTTAGCAGTTCCAAAACACAGGGATCCCCGGAACAAGCCCGGGGATGACGTTCTTTATTGGGGATTTTTGTTCTTACCGTCCACTCATCGTCTCCATTCATTTTGTTAAATTAAATTCTTAAAGGATTATATTTCCATAGTATTCAAATAATATATCCAATGGGACGATGAGGAAAGCAGATTGTAAGTTTCCAGAAAAAATCAGCGTCCCTGCCCGGCTAGAACAGTTCGGACGGGATTGCCTTCGGAAGATACGAATTAAACAATAACTGATTTAAAATTCTCAGAAAACATGCCCTGCAAGAGACGCTTGATTGGACGGGTGGATTATTGACTTTTGAGTCTTGGCATGACGTAAACAGCGACAGTCCACTCATCGTCTCCATTCATATTGCTAAATTCCTCATGGATCATATTTCCATAATATTCCATTACTACACCCATTGGGACGATGAGGATGAGGATAGCAGATAGTGCGTTTCCAGAAAAATCTTCGGAAACATGATCAATATCATAGGAAACATAGCTATTGTCCTTTAAGTTGGATCTTCAGAAAACTCATCTCAAGTTATAGTGGAAAAGTATAAATAAAATGGAGTTGAAAGGTGGAATCATCGCAATTGGTTCTCTTTTCTGGGAAACAGAAGAAAATTGTATGAACAATTCTAATTCAAAAACTCTTGGCAAATACCGCAGAGAATGGAGGGAAGCAAATTTTGAAAAAGAGTCCAAAATTTTAGAATTACCAATAAGATACGGTCGTGAATCCCGATCAAGAAACAATAC
>CAZONK010000241.1:0-4104 GCA_964581095.1 uncultured Roseivirgaceae bacterium | reverse complement strand
ATAGGCAATTGAACTGATAACAAAAATGGATAAGAAAATTAAATATTTGATTTGAGCAGGTTTCATTTTCAGAACCGGATACTTGCAATATCAAGATACAATATTCCTTTTGTGATTTTAACTCTTATTTGCAAAAATACCAGGAAAAAGGAGCTTATTAATACAAGCGTAGCGATGGGTTTTCTATCATTGCTACCTTTCTTAAAAAAACAATTTCCGATACTAAAACTGAATGGTGTATGTCAAAACGGGTAGCAATGGTAATTGAGTAATGGTTTCTATTTCGTTTGTCAACCCATTATAATACTCTGATATTTTGGTATCGTTGTTGGTCACATTCTGAATGTCCAGCTTTATTTCCTGCCTCGTTTTTTTCTTGTTCCAACTGTAAGATATTGCAAAGTCAATTTTTGTGAGCCGAGCTCCTTGCTGTCCATAAGCATTGGTCTCATCCCAAACAGTTCTTCCCAATGCATTGCTGGCATCCAGGTCGATCGGTGTGAACCTGCTCGGGCCACCAATAGTTATTTTTGTATTAAGGCTTATTCTTTTTTTTTATTTGGATCTCCAACTATGAATTCTTTTCCAACTAACGCATTGGTTATGTAATTTCCATTGAACCGGGTGGAACGTTTAATGCCATCAAGGGCCATATAGTCAGAATTATAAAAAGAGCCCGTAATTAAGTAGTAGAAATTGTTATGAAAGTATCGTTCCATTGTAAGTTCTACACCATAATTGGAACCAATGCCCTCATTTACAAGTACCCTGTCAGTAAATCCGGATACTGTATTGAGTAAAGAGTAACTACTCAAGGCGCTGTTTTCAACAGGAATATCATATAGGTCCTGGTAGTAGATTTCCGCTTTAAAATAGAGATTTGGATTCAACAATTTGTCGTATCCGGCTACGTAGTGAATGGCTTTCATTAGGGCCAGATCAAGGTTTGGTGTTGAAGGGCCGTTGCCATCCACATCTATTTGAGAAAAATAAACGGGTAGGGAAGCCATTTGACTGTGCATACCGATGCCTGCAAATACAGATTGATTTCCAGGTAATTGGTATTTAGCTGAAATGCGTGGTTCAATTGCCTGACTGCCATTTAGCAACAGATAGGAATAATGCATACCGCCCGTAATTGTCAGGCTTTCGTTCCATCGATGCTTCCAGGTTGCATAACTTTCCAGCATACCGGTATTGTCGCTAACATCGAGCCAGGTTTCAAGATCACCGCTATTATTTACGAACTTCTGCGTAAAGGTAAAGTAGTATTTGTTATAAGATATGCCCGTTTTAAAAGTATTCCTGTTGTTGATTTTGGTATTGAATGAGCTACTAATACGCACCGTATATTTTTGAAGATCATCTTTATACGAGTCTTCAAAAATCCCGGTTAGTAAATTTTTCTCCTTCGCATCGCTAGAATTACCGTTTTGTGAAATGGAAATAAATGATTCAATTGAACTTCTGCTGTTAAAGAAATACAGGTGATTAATATTTACAGTACCAAGTGTTGATTTATACTTCCCTTTCCCCAGTGTTTCTTCCGTTTCATCATCAATAATTTCTTCGATAATGCTGCTGGCGCCTGCAAGCCCGAAAACTGTAAATAATCCGGCTTGGTTCGTTGGGAACTTCATTTTAAAAGAAAGATCCTGGTATTTGGGAATTCCATTGAAATCAACCAAACCTAAATCATCAAGAATTGATAATGTTGAATAGCGATAATTTGCCAGATATGTTGAATTCCCTTTTTTTGTAAAGGGTCCTTCAATCGTAATATCAGTACCTAAAATTCCTGCAGATAAAGAATATTCCCTTTTATCCCTATTGCCTGACCGCAATCGCATATCAAATACACCACCCATTACATTGCCATATGCGGGTGTGAAAGCACCTGTGTAAAAGTCGGAATTGGAAAGCATAGCTCCGTTCAGGACGTTGATGCCCCCACCTGAGGAACCTTCATCAGCGAAATGGTTGGGGTTGGGAATCTCAATTCCATCCAATCGCCACTGCACGGTGTTGGGAGAGTTGCCCCGCACAACAATGTGATTACTACCTTCAGCATTTCCCTGGATCCCTGCAAAACTGGCAACCATCCGGGCAGGGTCGTTAAAAGAACCAGCATACCGGTTAGTTTCCTCTACTGAAAAAGAACGTGCGCTTACCATTACCATTTCATTCTGGATTTCAGCTTTGTTTTGTTTTGCTTTTACCACAATTTCATCGAGTTTAAAAATTGACTCCATCATTGAAATATCAAGAACGATTTCTTTACCCGCACCTACCTCTATATTTGGTATAATTTTGTCCTCATAACCAATGCTTGTGATTATCAGGGTAATCCTGCCAATAGCAACATTTTCAATTCTAAATTCACCATTGATACCGGTACTGCTTCCCTGGAGGGGTTCACTTCCCATGATGATAACATTGGCTCCAATAACTGCTGATTTACTATCCTGGTCAGTGATCCTTCCTTTGACGGTTTGTTGAATTACCTGTCCATTGACAATAGCGCTGATCAATAAGATGGATAGATAGATCATGAATACAATGATTCGAACTGGTTTCATATTTTTAAAATTTTGAATTATTAGTTTTATTTAGAACCGGATACCTGCGTTGAACCCGATGTACATTTTTACATTGGTACCATCATTGGTTTCATCATAGAAATTCCATGAAGGGGTAAATGAATCTCCAATAACATCACCTTCAATATTTTTAATTTGTGAAGCGGTTACGTTGAAAGAAGGGCCACCATAAACAGAAAACTTATCTGAAAAATTGTAACTCGCATTAATACGTAAAGTATTGAGAAGATTTAATTCGCTCGTCCACCATTCGTCTTCATTTACCTGGCGAAAGATTAAATCAGTATTCAGGTCAACTCTTTGAGATATTTTTGTGATTCCTCCGATACCTATACCTGGAGCCCAATAGGTTTTACCTCCATCGGTTTTAAAACCGGCTGTGTAAAGAACATAAAACGAAGGGATACCTGATTTAAAAGTGGCGTTGGCATAGAATGTTTCGTTGGCTTCAACTTCAAAGGTATGATACCCTGTTCTTACAAATGAAATTAAACCGATGGGTACCCCTTTTTCAATGGTATCACTGATATTGATCAAGCCAAACTGTAATCCACGAACAGTTTTTGAATAATTAATAAGTCCGATTTGTGCACCTGATATTTTTTCAGTTGCTATATTGGCAATTCCTGCTATCTGCGCTCCAGTAGCTGTACCTACAACAGTATTTGATATACCCGAAAATTGAACACCAGTTATTGATCGGGTTGTTACTCCTGCAATACCCGATAGCTGAAGACCGGTAACTTCACCCAGAGTTGTATTTACAATGCCGGCAAACTGAACTCCAACAACCGGTTTGGTTGCAACGTTTGCAATCCCACTCATTTGCAATCCCTCCACAGTGGATGTGGATAAATTAGCGATACCGGCAAATTGAGTACCTGAAATTGATCCTTTGTTATAATTGGCGATACCGGATATTTGCGCGCCTTCTATTTTGCCAAGGGATCCATTGGCAATGCCTGCAAATTGTACGCCTATAACGTCCCCTTTCGAGAAATTGGCAAGTCCACCAACTTCAGCACCTCTGACTCCACTGGAAATACCGGCAAAAATGTTAAACGATGCATTGTTGATTACATTACCGGAGTTAAGTCCATTTGTTCCCAGTGGTGAAATCAAGGTGATTTGAAAGGGAATGACTTTCAGGGAATCTGATTCTTCCTGTGCCTGCGCATTGTTAAATAGAAGAGTAAGGAAAAATGTTCCTACTGTTAGTATTCGTGTAATTTGTTTTGTTGTTTTCATGTTTATCCTATTTATTATTGAATTTCATAACTAAGACAACCATGGTTTGATTTACCCCTATCCTTATAAAAAATTATTTTGAAGACTTATGCCAGAGTGAGCCAGAGCAAGCATAACTTCATAAAGAAACCCCGAAGCTATCTTGGATGAAGCATCTTTAAGTCACAATCCCGTCATGCTGAGCAACAGCGAAGCATCTATAACCTAAATTGAGCGATTCTCGTTAACAGTGCTCTTATTATTCTAAGCACCCAAA
>CAZONK010000240.1:0-4105 GCA_964581095.1 uncultured Roseivirgaceae bacterium | reverse complement strand
GTATGGCTTTGGGCGTGGCACACTTTTCTTTTGTTTCGTTTTCTTTTGGGTGAGCCCGCCCGGCTGAGCCATTCGGACGGGCAAAAGAAAATGAAAAAGCATCATTTAAATTTCAGAATCAGGTTAAAATAGCAATAACCAGGGTAATGATACCAATTAACAGAATAATTAATTTGCAGGCATTTTGGAACAAAGCAATTATCAAGGATACGGTGAAAACTTTCCAGTTTACCGTCATGGAAGGCGTGTCCATTTCAACGCATATAAAAGGTATAATACCCTTTTCTCCCTGTTGCATCCACTCCCTCCATTTTTACACGCCCCCGGTAATTTGACAGGGCATCAGAAAGGTCTTCAGGTTTTTTGATTTTTTCATAGTTAATATCAGTTATAATAAATCCATCCTCAAGCCCCAGGTTGGATAATAATCCTGACTTATATACTCGTAATACTTTTACGCCGTAATCAATATTAAGTATATTCCTTTCAACTTTTGAAACGGTTTCAAGATCAGCTCCAAGGTAATCCGACGAAAATATTTCCCTCTTAAGAATTTCCGTGGTCCCTTCACGATTAGTTAGTGTAATTCTCTTAACCATGGGGTTTCTGTTTCTAAGAAAACTTACAGATACAGTATTGCCAGGCGAGTAATAGCTAATTATTTCTTCGTAATTACTACTTGACCTTACTTCATAATCATCGATTTTAAGAATTATATCACCCTCTTTCAGCCCTGCATGTTCGGCAGCTCCATCCTGTTGTATATGATTAATTACAACTCCCTGTAATTTGCTATCATCAACTTTCAGGTCGAGGTTTTTAATAACGTCCGAAGTGAGGTCGGTAACACCCGCACCGAAAAACGCTTTTTGAACTTCCCCATATGCTATCAGGTCATTTACCACTTTATTTACGATATCAACGGGTACAGCGAATCCGTAACCGGCGTAAGAACCAGTCCGGGATAGTATTGCCGTATTTATTCCAATAAGTTCTCCCGCAGTGTTTACCAGGGCACCCCCACTGTTTCCGGGGTTAATTGCCGCATCGGTTTGAATAAATGATTCAATGGGAAATTTTCCTTCCATTATATTAAGATCTCTTCCTTTAGCACTTATGATACCGGCAGTAACCGTAGAAGTAAGGTTAAAGGGGTTTCCTATGGCCAAAACCCACTGTCCTACACGCACATCTGTTGAACTACCAATTCTGATCGCAGGGAAATTGTCACCTTCAATTTTAATTACAGCCAGGTCGCTTGAAGGATCCACTCCAATGAGTTTAGCTTCATACGACTTACGGTTATAGTCAATCATAAGTTTGTCTGCACCCTTTACTACATGATTGTTGGTAACTATGTAACCATCTTTTGAAATGATAACGCCCGAACCACTACTTACTGTTTCAATACTGCGTCCCGCATCCCCAAAATACCAGTCGAAAAAGGAATATGAATACGTTTGGGATGATATATTTTTTATATAAACAACACTGGATGTCCCTAACGCAGAGGCTTTTACGAAATCAATATCCTCTCCAAATGTATTCTCACTAATTATTTCAGTTGAGATATCAGGATTGTGAATGAATGATACACTACGATCAACCGGTGTTGTATTAACATTCCGTTTTACAGGATTTACTATAGTATTATAAAAATATGCACCACCTATTCCGGAGGCGAAGCTTATTGCAAGAATACCAATGATCTTTTTCATCTGTCTTTTTAATTTATTTTATCAGGGATTAAACAAATATCATGCAACATTGAATTGTGCCAATTTGTCATTAATGTATCAACAAGTTCAACGTATAACGTATCTACTTGTTGTTTTTATGAATTGATTAATGATTATTTTTGCACGAATTTTATTTAAGAATTATGGGGGTTCGCTCTTTGTTAAGCAAACCATTTGCAAAAGTCATCGCAAAACGTCAAAAATCATGGTCTTCTGATCCTGTTGGAAGCCAGGAAAAAGTCCTGAAAAGACTTATTCCTACCGGCAGGAAAACGAAATATGGAAAAGATCATCAGTTAAAAAACGTTTCATCATACCAGGAATTCAGGGAAGCGATACCCGTTCGTGATTATGAAGGGTTGAGGAGTTACATTGATTTGATCAGGAAAGGGGAAAAGGATATATTGTGGCCTGGGAAACCCGCTTATTTTGCAAAAACATCGGGTACTACTTCCGGGGTTAAATATATCCCCATTACTGCGGATTCTATTCCGAATCATATAAATAGTGCCCGCGATGCCTTGCTGACTTATATCAATGAAACCGGAAAAAGCAAATTTATTGATGGCAACCTGATATTTCTCTCGGGAAGTCCGGTTCTTGAAAAAATAGCAGGTATTCATACCGGAAGGTTATCGGGGATCGTCAATCATCATGTACCCGGTTATTTACGAACTAACCAAATGCCCAGTTATGATACCAATTGCATTGATGACTGGGAAGAAAAACTGGATCAAATTATCGATGAAACATTAGATAAAAATATGACCTTGATTTCCGGAATACCTCCGTGGGTCCAGATGTATTTTGACAAGATTGTTGAAAGAACAGGAAAACGAATAAAAGATGTATTTCCTGATTTTTCATTATTTGTATATGGAGGGGTCAATTTCGAGCCTTACAGGGAAAAATTGTTTGAAACAATTGGCAACCCGATTGACTCCATTGAAACGTATCCTGCTTCTGAAGGATTCATAGCCTATCAGGATACACGGGATAAAGAGGGGTTACTGTTGCTTTTAGATTCAGGAATTTTTTATGAATTTATCCCGACCGATGAATTTTATGATGAAAACCCAACCCGGATATCAATTGAAGATGTTCGAATAGGCGTTAATTATGCCGTGATCATGAGCAGCAACGCCGGGTTGTGGGGGTATTCCATTGGAGATACCGTCGAATTTGTTTCTACTTCACCGTACAGGATAATTGTTACGGGCAGGATAAAACATTTTATTTCTGCTTTTGGCGAGCATGTAATTGGGCAGGAGGTAGAAAATGCAATGAAAGTAACGATGAAATCACATCCCGAAGTGGAACTTGTTGAGTTTTCTGTTGCCCCGCAGGTAACTCCTTCCGGTGGGCTCCCTTTGCATGAGTGGTATGTAGAGTTCAGGCGCAAACCCAATGATTTGAAAGCCTTTGAAAAAGAACTAGATTTGCAACTTCAAAGTTTGAACTCATACTACGAAGACCTCATTTCGGGCAATATTTTACGACCTCTGAAAATTATTTGCCTGGATGAAAATGCATTTCGTAGCTATATGAAATCATTGGGTAAGCTGGGAGGACAAAACAAGGTACCCAGATTGGCAAATGACAGAAAAATTGCTGATGCAATCAATAAATTTAAAGTAACTGACTGACAATTTAATGCCTGAAAGTAAAACAGGAAAGAAGCGTATTGCATTGCTCGGATCTACCGGTTCAATCGGTACCCAGACCCTGGAAGTTGTAGAGGAACAAAGCGATTTCCTTGCGATTGAAGTGTTAACTGCTCAGAATAATGCATCACTTTTAATAAGCCAGGCACTTCGTTTTCAACCTAATGTTGTTGTAATAGGCGATGATACTAAATACAACCAGGTTTATGACGCATTAGATCCTAAGGGAATCAAAGTATATGCTGGCCAGTCGCCATTATCCTCTGTGGTAGCAATGGATACTGTGGATATTGTTCTGACAGCGCTTGTTGGATATGCCGGACTCAAACCTACAATTGAGGCAATTAATGCAGGGAAAAATATAGCACTTGCGAATAAAGAAACACTTGTAGTAGCCGGGGAGCTGATCACAGGAATGGCACGCGAAAAAGGTGTAAACATATATCCTGTTGACTCTGAACATTCAGCAATTTTTCAATGCATGGCAGGAGAATTTCAGAACCCTATTGAAAAGATTATTCTAACTGCCAGCGGAGGTCCTTTTAGAGGCAGGGACCGGAACTATTTGCAAAATGTGACCAAGGAAGAAGCATTGAAACACCCTAACTGGGATATGGGCAGTAAGGTAACGATCGATTCAGCATCGCTAATGAACAAAGGCCTGGAAGTGATCGAAGCCAAATGGCTCTTTGGAGTGTCAGC
>CAZONK010000239.1:0-4147 GCA_964581095.1 uncultured Roseivirgaceae bacterium | reverse complement strand
CCTGGCAGTGCTCCAATTTCATTACCACCACCATAGTCAGGATATCCAAACAAAGCGACCGGGTTTTCCGGAACAGATACTTTTCGGTTTTTATGTTCAATAAGGTCATTGGTGGTTGTTAGCAATTCAATATTCCACCGGTCAATAACAAAGCCCCCTTCATTTTTTAAGGTATTCAGGTTTACCTGGTTAAAAATCCCATCCTTGGAAATATATACATGCTTTTTATCCTTAATCTTTTCACCCATGGCCATCCAGAATTTTTCATAGGAATATTTATCTTCCAATTTAAGCATGGTGGCATTTCGATAATATTTGAAATACTTATCATCCAGCTCTTTGCTGTCGCCAAGGTTTACCAATTCAGGTTGGGTACTGCCCGGAGTGGTAATAATTGCATAATAGTTCAGGACCCCTGTAAATGTGCGATCATATACTGGGATTTGCATGATCTCGATACTCACTTCATCCGAATCTAAAACACCTGATATTTCAGAAAATGTGTGTGATTGCTTGAAAAAACCCTCACGGAAAACATCTGAATGCTCGGAAAGGAACTTTTCTTTGTTATTGGCAAGACGTTCTATTGAATCAAGGTTTACTTTTTGATTTGAAATCTCTTCTTTTGAATAAGTATAGTACCCGGCAAGCGACTCTTTTAAATCAATCCATTGTTGATATTCACCTATTAAGTCTTCATTACCGCTTTCCAGAATAGAACTCCGGATACGCTGTGAGGAGCTCAGAAGAATTGATTTGGTTGCTAACCTGTAATCAAGAATGTTTTGCGCAATTTGCGGGTTGCTTTTGTATGCCTCTGAGGCAAAAGCAAAATACCGAAAAAATCGTGGCTGTACTTTGTCCCAAAAGTCCGTTTTTTCGGATTCACTCATTGCCGGGAAAAATTCCGCCACATATTCCATTGAGGCATCTAGCGATTCTTCAAAATACGTTGCTGCCTTTTCGAAATCATTTATTTGCCAATAAAGGAGTGCAAGATCCTCTTTGGATTGTACATAATCAGGATGCTTTTGTCCAAGCGCTTTATTACGTATTTCCAGTGCCTGAGTAAGCATCTTTTCCGCTTCATCATTCCTGCTTTTATACCTGTAAAAATTGCCAAGGTTGGCCGAATTGGAGGCAAAAGATGGATGATAGTTGCCAAATTTCTTTTCATAGATAACCCGAGCCCGAAGTAATAGATCTTCCACCTCTTCATCATTCCCCATTATCACATACAAAGAGGCAAGGTTATTTAACATATGAGCATAATCGGGGTGTCCTTTTCCCAGTTTCTTTTCTTTCTTCTTTATTACATCCAGAAATATTTTCTCTGCTTCCTCATAGCGTCCTGTCTCCTGGTATAAAATGGCCAGGTTGGTCATTAACCTTTGATGGTTTGATGACTTCGTACCCTGGATCTCTTCTGATAATGTAATACTTTCCTGCAGTAACCTTTCAGCATCTTTTGTTCTTCCCAATTCCTGGAAGAGCATGGCTTTATTATTGAGCATTATTGCATAAAGCAATTCTTCCTCATTCCCGCTGGTAGCGGCAACCTCAAGAGCCTTGTCCATTGTTTTTTCTGATGCTGTATATTCCCCCTGGTCTTTGTATAAAACAGAAAGATTATTGAGCGAAGCGGCATAAGCAAGGCTCTCTTCCCCAAATATTTCTTTCCTCAACTCCAGGGCCTCATTGGTATATACACCGGCAGTTCCATACCGCCCCATCGTATGATTCAATAAACCCAGATCGGAAATTACCCCTGAATAATTTACATGACGGGTTAGTCCACTTACTTCAAATGCAACTCGTGAAAGCAGAAAAGAAGTCTCAGCAATTCGATATTCATTGGCAGCATAAGCCATTTCACCCGCATCCTTATATTCATTGGCAACATCGGTTTCATCCTCATCATTGTTGAAAAGGATAAGGATTCCATCCCGCATATCATCGAAAGTTTCTTTATTTTCAAATAATCCGGCATTGTCAGAAAAGGATATGGCAAAACCGAAACTTGCTGAATCCATTTTTGCCTTTGACTTTTTGAGCGCTGAGATCCCGGTTTTTTTAAGAAATTTAGAAGGATCATTCATCGCATTGCCCGCTTCCTTCAATTTTTTCATTATCTGGGCATCTGCCTCCAGTAGCGGGGCGGTACCCCAGAGGATGATAATAATAAAAAATAGCTTTCTCATGTTAACTCCTATCTGAATTTCTGATCGTACAATACAAAGCTATCGTTTAGTATGTCCAGGGCAATATCTTTCCCAAGAAAATCCTCTACAATTACTTCCTTATGCTCCAGTTTTTTATAGTCTTCAAAAAAACTACGGACTTCCTTTATAAAGTGGGGAGGTAAGTGCTCAATGTCATCAAAATGGTTAACACTCATATCATTCTCTGCAACAGCAATGATTTTGTCATCCGCTTCCCCATTGTCCATCATCCGCATGACACCAATTATTTTGGCTGGAACAATGCATAAGGGGACAACCTCTATCTGCGATAAAACAAGTATATCCAGTGGATCATTATCATCGCAGTACGTTTTGGGAATGAACCCATAGTTGTGAGGATAGTAAACCGAAGAATAAATTACCCTGTCAAGTTTCAACAAACCACTATCCTTGTCAAGTTCATATTTTGCCCGGGATCCCTTAGGTATTTCAATGATGCCATTTACAATTTCAGGTACTTTTTCTCCGGGTGATACAGTATGCCATGGGTTGTTCATAGCTGTCAAAGTTAGTTAATTCATATTTAATGATTATGTCTATCGTCAGGTAGTGAGTGCTATTCAAACCTTATCATTTTTTGAATTTTCACTCTATTAAATACCCTCATCTTAACATTAAATGAAAATAAAAATTATTCCATAATTGGATAATTTTTTTCCAATAATGTACTATCTTCGTTATGGATGAAAAAGTCGAAGAAATATTCTACAAAAAATATTAAAAAGGAAATCAAAGAACCTTTTCGAGCTTACCAGGCCCCTCTGTTAACTGTATTGATAAGCATGTCCTATAACGATATCAGCGAAGCTCATCTATCAGGTCAATCTTTAGTAGAAATTCAAAACCAAACTTCGCTGAGCGTACAAAACCTGGCAAGCATCATTGGGGTAAGTAAAAGCAAATATTATGACCTGATTGGTTCTGATGACCTGGGTGCAAAAAATATTGATGCCCTGGTGGATTTTGCTACTCTTTGGCAAACAGGGTTGAATGCATTTGATGGTGATGCGGCACTTCTTAATGAATGGCTGGATTCCCGAAACACAAACTTAGGCGATATTAAGCCTATCAAGTTGCTATCAACACGGGTTGGCAGACGAACTTTGGAAAAGGCCCTGTTAAGAATTGAATATAGTACTTACGGATGATCCTGTATCATCTCGAAAAGGAAAAATACAGGAATGTATGGCCACCGGAAGGAACTCTTTTTACTGAGGGAAGGTGGAACAGATCAGGACAATGGGTTATCTATACCTCTGAGACGATTGCGCTTGCCAAACTTGAAATTCTGGCTAATGAGAATAATCTACCGGTGAAACGGGTCTGTATGACCATTGAAGTTGAGTCCGCCGGTGAAACCTTCAAGTTAATAAAATCAGAGTTACTTGGTAACTGGATGGATAAACCTTATCCTGTGGAGCTGGTAAAATTCACAACACAATTTTTAGGATCAGGAAATCTTCTGATGGGCATTCCATCAGCCCAAAGTTATCGGGAATTAAATTATTTGATAAATGTGCGGCATCCTGATTTCCATTCAAAAGTAAAACTACTTGATGTTTCAGGAGAACATTTTGACTCCCGGCTGACAAAGTGAATATACGACGCTGTTATCCCTGATAACCCGAAGTAAGGCTAACTGAAAGTTTTACCTACTGAAGGCAGGGACCTTGCGTTTGCATGTAAGGAGTTGTTACGATTGTTTGGCAAATTTTCATAATTAAGACAGTTCCAACGGAAGTTTGCAGCACATCTCAAATCTTCAAGATCCATGCCTTCGGTACGCCCGTCCGAATGGTCGTAGGCCGGGCCTCTCTGCGAGTGACCTTGAAGTGGGTGGAGGATGAGTTAATCTATAAATAATGAAGGATTCATTTCATTGAATGATTATAATTGTAAATGAA
>CAZONK010000238.1:2796-4163 GCA_964581095.1 uncultured Roseivirgaceae bacterium | reverse complement strand
GGAACAGAATAAAATCAGAAACAAGAAATCAGTTGTACACGCTGTAAACAAATAATCATTACCATTAAAAAATTGGTTATACCTTTGATTAATTCAAAAAACTCATTTGCATATTTATATGGACTCGCAGTGGTTGAAATAATTTTATAACACATGAAATATTACCTTATTGCCGGTGAGCGCTCGGGTGATCTGCACGGATCAAATCTCATAAAGGCACTTGCCGAAAAAGATCCGAACGCTGATTTTCGATTTTACGGAGGTGATTATATGGAAGCTGCGGGAGGTGAATTGGTAAAGCACTACCACGACATTGCCATAATGGGTTTAGTGGAAGTATTAAAAAACGCAAGAAAGATCAAAAAGTACATCCGTGAGTGCAAAACTGATATAGTCCGCTATCAGCCTGATGCTGTTATTCTTATCGACTTTGCAGGATTTAATATGCGAATTGCAAAATTCGCATATGAAAAAAAAATAAAGGTATTTTATTACATTTCTCCAAAAGTATGGGCATGGAACACTTCAAGGGCATGGAAAATCAAAAAATACGTTGACCGTATGTTTGTGATTTTACCATTTGAAAAAGCATTTTACAAAAAGTACGACTGGGACGTGGATTATATTGGCAATCCGGTTGTTGATGCCGTTGCAGGTTACATGATTAATGAATCCTTCGGGATACAGCATAAAAAAAATAATGTACCGATTGTTGCCATTCTCCCAGGAAGCCGAATGCAGGAAGTAAATGAAATGCTTCCCGTAATGTTGGAGGTTATAAAAAAGTTTCCGCAATATCAATTCCTGGTTGCAGGTGTGAGCTCACTCCCGGAAAAAATTTATGAGAATATTTATCCGGACAACGTTACCGTGCATATAGATAAAACATACGAAATTTTATCTGTGGCAAAAGCAGCCATCATTACATCCGGTACGGCTACACTTGAAACGGCTTTGTGGAATGTTCCCCAGGTAGTTGGTTATAAAACTTCGTGGCTAACCTATGCAATAGGTTCGCGCCTGGTAAGTATAGATTATTTCAGCCTTGTAAATCTGATTGCCAATAAAAATGTAGTAACGGAATTACTTCAGAAAAAATGCAATGCTGATACATTGAGTGAGGAAATCAGGCTTTTGGTTGAAGATGAAGAAAAGAGAAACAGCATATTTGAAGGCTACCGGGAAGTAAGAAAAGTTCTGGGAAAAGAAAACGTTTCTGACAAAGCTGCCGGCCTTATGATATATTACCTGAAAGAATAAGACAGGCTATACATATTCAGCGATTATTATTGTTCCCACTTTTGGGGGGGCATAAATCCAAGATTGGACCCCGTTGGGACTGTTTGGTCATTTCACAATCCCTGCGC
>CAZONK010000238.1:0-2696 GCA_964581095.1 uncultured Roseivirgaceae bacterium | reverse complement strand
ATTTATTAATTATTCAGAATGTATAAATCATTGGGACGCTGAGGATGAACGAAAAAATCAGCGTCCTTTCTCAGTTTTATTGAGAATACAGAATTGACATATATTATGCATAGTACAAACTAGGTTGAAAGAGACACTGCCTGGACTATTGAAGAAATAATGGATAATAATCAATTGGATAATGAGCCCTCTGAATATAATTCCAATTCAGGATAAAATGCAACCCAGGCAAACCAGTATCCGGTATAATACATAGGACTTCCAAGTCTTGCTCCTTTATCGGGGCCACTTACAACTTCACCAAACAGGTTGTACACGTTCCCATTATTATCACTTAATAATTCATCTTCGTACTGCAATGTGACAACCTTGCCGTCGAGGTTTGGATAAAAAGCAACAACGAAGTTCCGCTCACTATTTCCCACAATAACGATCTGAATTCCTTGTAAATAATCGACTATCATTTTTCCATTTTCTGTAAAATCCTTAATATCAAATACTTTGGCCTGATTGTTAATTACGATTCCAAATACCCTTCGATAATTAGGAAGTCTTTCATCAACATTATTTACCGGGAAATCCGGAAGTGATGTTTCTTGTTGAGTTTTACTGAACGGGAGTGCTCCATAGTTCCTTGCAAAACCTGTTTCTGTAGAAAGCACCTTTGAATCGGGATACAGTGTTTTCCAGGTCTCCCACGAGGTTTCAATTGCCTGAATATATCCTGTGGCGCTGCACATAAATTGCCCGCTTATACCTAGTGAAAACATCTGCGATATATAAGAATCTGTTTTGCGATCGTAAGCGATAAGGTTTGAATTGTATAAAAATCCAGAAACACCAATCGTAGTGTCCGAAGGTCGAGGCCAGATAATTCCTGTCCCGGTTAACGGGCAAAAAGTAATTGTAACCGGAAAACCACCCATGACATCGTTCGCCACCTCGTGTTTATCCATAATCCTGTGTGGAAAAGCTTTTAACTCGCCCCCCATTTTTACACCAAGCACCAATTCATCGTCCAGGAGATAATCAACCTGCTGCACTGTCAAAAATTGCGGATTGTCAATTGAAGGAATTCCATCTTTACCTACACCTCCTCCAACAATCTGGTTACTTGGAATGCTAAACCCATTTCCAAGATCCCGGCATCCTCCATTCACTTTTGATAAATTAAAAATTGTGAACTCGGGGACTTCATCCTTACAGGAGAATACTATCAATAAAAATATAATAATGGAAAACTTCCGCATACCAAATAATGATCCTTAACTATAACACTTGGATCCGGTAAAAAGTTTGGATTAAAAGGAAGAAAGGAAGAAATATCCCAAAACATTCGAATGAAACAATTACTCCAATGAATCGTAATACTCCAGCAACCTGATGAGATCTGTATTTTCCTTCACCTTCAATTTATTCTTTTTAATAAAAGCCTGAAGTTCTTCATCGTGTGAACCTAACGCTGAAATCAACGATTTTTTTGTCAAATTCACTTCTGAAGACTTCCCGGTTGCGTCCATCAGGAAATAAATATCCGATTGTTTAAAGGCAGACCCTTGCATATCACTTGCACCATAACTTCCGGCATTATTGGTTTTTTCGGTTAGTTTAATCCGATGCTGAACCACAAGTGTGCTTTTGCCTTCATAAATAACTTCATAAAAATGCCTTTTCCCTTCTAAAATTGAAATGCTGATGTATGTAAATACTTTATCATTATTTCGGTATTCAAATCCATTGATAACCGGAGGATCCAACATGGTTACCTGATCTTTATCAATCTGATATAATAATGCATCCTCGTATGCATTGTAGCGGATCATAACATCTTCTACTTTTCTATTGTCTTTCAAAATAATAGTCCCTTTTTGCATTTCCTTTTCAATGTAGGGAGAGCCTGATATTTCCTTGTACTTACTTGCATAAAATAATTCAGAATTTGTCATGCTGGGGTCAACAATATCAGCAATATATCTTGCGTTTTGACTAACCTGGCTTTTTGCAAGAAGCGGAATAAATACAAGTAATAGCATCAGTTGTTTCATAATTAAAATCTAATGTCAATAAAATATATCATTTAGTTTTATTAATAATGCTTACAAATACTCCAATACTTCCCGTTGGCAATGGATGCCTGGGATTAGTGTAGAATCCTTAGCTCAGGGGACTGTGATATTGATTTTTTGATTTACATTCATTTATGTTTTTTTCTTTTTCCTCCCCCTTCACCCCTGCCAGGCCTGTAAGATGGCCCTCATCAGGGGGACATAGAAACTCTGGACATTCCTATGAATTTAATAAAAAAGGCCGGATAACCGGCCTTTTTTATTGTCTCATTAAAAATTAATATCCACTGTTCTGCACCATATTTACATTTGCATCCAGCTCTACCTGGGGTATTGGATACGCACGTAAAAAGTCCTGTGGAGGAACTACATCGGGTGCGGTCAGTGCTTTGCCGGGATCATCAGCAAACTGATCCCTGGTAGCTGTCAAACCCCTTCTGAACAAGTCAAATGCACGATGACCTTCGAATGCAAGCTCTCTGCTTCGTTCATCCATTATGGCATCCAGATCTGCTGACGTTAACGGATCAGCATCCCTTGCTGCACGCAATGTATTCAAATAAGGTAGCGCATCAGCTCCGGAGCCTGTTTCCAGGGCACCTTCAGCTGCGATAAGATACATCTCCGATG
>CAZONK010000237.1:0-4204 GCA_964581095.1 uncultured Roseivirgaceae bacterium | reverse complement strand
TTTTGTGTATCTCAATTTACCGAAAGTTGTGTACTTCTGGTTTCTGGTAACACCCATGGTAACCAAGATTGATGATAGGATTGATTACGGAGAGAATAGAATAATAGGTTTGGGAAAACTTGAAAACATAATAATTGTAGTTGTCTTTACAAAACGAAAAAGAAAAATTAGGATTATTTCAGCTCGAAAAACAAACAAACAAGAAAGGAGAACATATTTTGAAAAAATCAGTTAAAACAGATAGTACAAAGTTATCTGACCTTAAAGATGACAGAATTGATTATTCTGATATTCCAAAAACAGACATAAATTTTTGGGAAGATGCAGAAGTCGTTTATGCCTCCAGCAAAAAGCCCGTTTCCATACGCATTGACGTAGATATCATCAATTGGTTTAAAAGTTATGGCAAGGGCTATCAAACCAGGATAAATGAGGTGTTAAAATCATATATGCTGAGCGTTAAAAAACGGCAATCCCCGTAGGTTTTAGAAATATTTGTTTGATACTTTAAAGTAATGATCGATAGTATCCTTCTGTAATATTTTATCATTTGATTGACTTTATTGTTGTATCAAGTTGATTTATAACCCTGTCAACATTTGATTTTGTAAACGTCATTGGCGGTTTTATTTTAATAACATTATTGAAAGGACCGTCCGTACTCAATAAAATCCCGGCCTCTTTCATTGATTCCACAATTTGATTTGCTTTCGCAGTGGCCGGCATAAGGTTATCAGGATCTTCAACCATTTCAACACCCAGGAATAAACCATAACCCCGGACATCACCAATCAAAGGATATTTTCGAGCTAATTCATTAAGTCCATTTTTAAAATAATTTCCTGTTTCGAGGGCATTTTCCTGAAGGCCCTCTGATTCTATTACATCAAGGACTGCCTCCCCGATAGCACACGAAACCGGGTTCCCTCCAAACGAACTGAAATATTCCATTCCGCTGTTAAAGGCATCAGCAATTTCCCTGGTGGTTACAACGGCCGCCAATGGATGTCCGTTGCCCATTGGTTTACCAATAACAACAATATCCGGAACAACGCTTTGTAGTTGAAATCCCCAAAATGATTCCCCTACCCTTCCAAAACCAACCTGTACTTCATCTGCAATGCACAGGCCGCCAACAGCCCTTGTTTTTTTATATATGTATTCAAAATACCCTTCAGGAAGTGTTACCTGTCCACCACACCCGATTATTGATTCGCAATAAAATGCTGCAATCGGGGCACCTTTTTTTAACACCCCATCAATTTGCTTTGCATATTGAATGCCCGCGTCGGTGTAATCATATTTGAACTCCCCTCTGTATCCATCAGGAATATCAAGACAATAAATATGATCTGTTCTGCCTGCACCTCCTTTTCCATCATGTTTATAAGGGCTCACTTCAATTCCTGCAAGTGTGTTCCCATGATATGCATGCTCAACAACAACGGTTGCTTTATTACCTGTTACAGTGCGCGCAATTCGTTGGGCAAGGTCCCCTGCTTCGCTACCTGAATTAACAAGAAACACAACTTCCAATGGATCGGGGAACCTTGATGCCAGCTTTTCAGCATATGAATTCAGGGTATCGTAATAATACCGGGTATTTGTATTGAGGATTGCCATTTGCTTTGAAGCAGCAGCTACCACGGCCGGGTGGGCATGACCCACATGACAAATATTATTTACACAGTCAAGATAGGTAGTACCATCAGCCGAATACATATACTGAAAGGCTGCTTTCTCCATTTTGATAGGTGTGTTATAACTTACACTTAATGAAGGGTTTAAATACTTTTCACGAATATTTATAAATCGTGAAATGGAATCATTAGATTTTTGAAAACCCAATGCATCTTTAATTGAATCAGTAAAATATATTGGGTTTAGTTCCACCCACCGATATAGTAAATCCCATGCGGATTTCTGTGAAATCAAAAGATATTTATCACCAGGATACTTATTTTCTGAATAAGCGGCCTGGCAAACTCCAACCGTCAACCTTGCTGCGATAAGGTAATACAGTAAATCAATTTCAATTTCTTCCAGCGGAAACTTTGAGTGAAATCCACGAACAATTGCAATCGTTGACTTAATAAGGTCTTCCTCAACCATCAGGCAATAGGAGATGGCAATCGCAAGTTCATTGATAATGGGTGAATATACCGCATCCCCAAAATCAATAAGGCCTGATATATTGTCCCCTTTTACAAGAATATTATTATCATTCGCATCGGAATGAATTACACCTTTCCTGAGATTCGGCAATTGTGGTCTTACCAAATATTCAAACTGTTGCAAAAAATAGGTCGCAATGCGTCGGTCACCGGGATTCTTTATTAAATCCAGGTTCGGAGCAGATAAAAGTGCAAATTGAAGGTCCCATTCATAATCCTCTTTTCGCTTGTACCAGATTTTTGAATCATACAAAACCTTATCTAGTTCACCTAAAACAGACCCAAGATTAAAATACAATAGTTCTGATCGTGTACTCTCTGATAATAAATCCCCTTCAAGCCATGGTAAAACCCGGAGAATATAGTCAAGGTTTTCAACCTGAACGCGTACGAGCTTTGAACCCTCCATGTCAGGAAAAAATGAAGGAAATATATTAAGTGGTACCAAGTGGTTTATTTCATCCAATACGGCATTCTGAAATTCTAATAAATCCTGTTGGGCAATTTTCGATAACTTTACAACCAGTTTCCTTCCGGTGTTATCAATGAGCTTGAAATTAATGTCCTCATAACCCACTAAAGGGGTCAATTCACCTTCGAGATCATACCTTTCCTTCAGCAGGTTTTTTACATGCTTAATATTGATATTGTTTACAGCCATTAAATATTCACAAATAACGAAAAAGTGTAGATTTTACTGAGTCGAATGTTCTTACTAAATGCTTTTACCAAGTAATAATCTTGATCACATAGAATATCCTTCCTTCTCATTTTGAATACAACCCCCTTTTGTTCCCCCTTTTTTAAGGGGGAATGTTCCAACTTGTATCGTCATGTTCTGAAAACTACAAGAGGGCTTTGGCCATTACTTCTCCAATATCTGCCGGGGATTCCACCACATGAATTCCGCATTCATCCATAATCTTCATTTTAGCTTCAGCAGTATCTTCAGCTCCACCAATAATTGCCCCTGCGTGCCCCATCCTTCTACCCGGAGGAGCTGTCTGGCCTGCAATAAAACCTACTACCGGTTTGGGATTACCTTGTTCTTTTATCCATCGTGCAGCTTCTGCCTCATAATTACCACCAATCTCTCCAATCATCACGATTGCATCGGTATCAGGATCATTCATAAGTAACTGAACAGCCTGTTTCGTAGAAGTACCAATGATTGGATCGCCCCCGATTCCAATAGCTGTAGAAATACCAAGACCGGCTTTCACTACCTGGTCGGCGGCTTCATAGGTGAGTGTCCCGGATTTTGAAACAATACCAATTTTCCCCGGTTGAAAAACAAATCCGGGCATAATCCCCACTTTTGCTTCATTGGGAGTAATTACACCCGGGCAATTGGGACCGACAAGTACACAATCGTACTCACTTATAAATTCCTTCACCATGATCATATCCTTGGTTGGAATGCCTTCGGTAACAGTTATAATCACACTTATTCCTGCTTGTGCTGCCTCCATGATTGCATCTGCAGCAAATGCCGGAGGTACAAAAATTATGGAAACATTGGCAGCTGCTGAATCAACTGCGTCCTGTACGGTATTATATACGGGCCGTTCGAGGTGCGTTTGTCCACCTTTGCCCGGTGTTACACCACCAACAACGTTTGTACCATATTCAATCATTTGCTGTGCATGGAATGATCCTTCGGAGCCTGTGAAACCCTGTATAATCACCTTTGAATCTTTGTTTACAAGAACGCTCATTTAGTAATAAATTAAGTCAGTTTGAGTTGAACAAAAATATAATAATTCAATACATTTCCACACTGAAAACGGTCATATTTTAGCATGATATGGATGTTTAGTACGTAATTGCAGAAGGAATGTTACAACGTACATCTTCGATCACTCATTGTTCGATATTGAACATGGGTGTCTGTTCTATATGTCCATTTCAAGCTCTTTCCCCCTTATAAAGGCTTAATTTAAAAATTGGTACGGGAATTGCAAATCAATTTGTAAGAACTCAAAAAACTCATAAAACAGGACTTAGGTTTATATGAATTTAGAGTACTA
>CAZONK010000236.1:0-4333 GCA_964581095.1 uncultured Roseivirgaceae bacterium | reverse complement strand
TATAAGCGCCGTTAAACCTGAATAACTCAGCCAACATCGGGGTAACCTGCATTCATCGCTCCTTTGTTTTTGCCCGCTGGAATTAATTATCATCTAAAATCGTGCCAGTTTGAAAATTATGGAGCTTTTGGAAAATGATTTTCCTGAAGCTGTGATTTCTGTTGATCCTTCAGGAGTAATTACCTATATTGAAAAATAATTTGTAAAAATGCCCTATAAAGAAAAAATAATTGAAAAGCGTTACTACTCCATTGGGGAAGTCGCGGAAAAGTTTGGAGTTGCAACATCCCTTATTCGATTTTGGGAAAGTGAGTTTAGTACTATAAAACCAAAAAAGAATCGTAAGGGAAACCGGCAGTTTACAAAAAATGACCTGGAAAGTATTCAGCTTGTATATCATCTTGTTAAAGAAAGGGGCTTTACACTCAACGGAGCAAAAGAAATGCTGAAAAATGATAGTAGTTCACTTCATGGAAAAATGGAAGTAATTGATTCCCTTTCAAGAGTTAAGTCCTTTCTTGTAGAATTGCGAAACGAACTTCATTGATGAATTGAAAGAAGAAACCTACCTTCTTGCACTCAATTTCACACCGGGAATAGGAGCTGTATTAACAAGAAATTTAATAAGTTATTGCGGATCAGCTGAAGCTGTATTTAAAACTCCAAAACAAAAACTAAGAAAGATTCCAGGGATTGGGGATAAACTTCTAAAAGTAACAGAAAATATACAATCCTATCTGAACACAGCAGAGGAGGAAATGGAAAAAGCCCAAAATGCTGGTGCAGCGATTCATACATTTATATCATCAGGATATCCAAAGAAGCTTAAAGGAATAAATGATGCACCGGCAGCACTGTATTTTAAAGGTAAATGTAATCTAAACAATCCAAAATGTATAGCTATTGTGGGGACCCGAAATGCTACCACCTATGGTAAAAAGGTAGTAGAGGAAATAATTGAAGGAGTTAAAAAATATAATCCGATAATTGTAAGTGGGCTGGCATATGGTATCGATATTCATGCACACAAACATGCTTTGAAAAACAATCTTGACACGATTGGAGTAATGGCTTCGGGGATAGATATTATTTATCCTAAAGTCCACACTAAAATTGCAAATCAAATGATGGGCCAGGGTGGAATCGTTACTGAATTTCCAATTGGTACAATACCTGATGCACCTAATTTCCCAAAACGTAACCGGATTATTGCCGGAATGGCAGATGCAGTAATTGTAGTAGAGGCTGCAGAAAGAGGAGGAGCGCTCATAACCGCTGAACTTGCCAATGGATACAATCGTGATGTATTGGCGGTACCAGGTAACCTTAATTCATCGTATTCAGAAGGATGTAATAAACTTATACGGAATCATAAGGCAAATATCCTGACAAACCCTGATGATATTGCTTATATACTTGATTGGCCGGAAGCAGAAGGCAAAGATGAAATTATTAAGGACGTCTCAGAACTGAATAGTAAAGAACAAAAGATTATTTCATTACTGAGCCAACAACCAGAAGGACTTATGATTGATTCTTTGAGCCATACAACCGAAATACCTGTAGGTGAAATTGCCTCGGTGTTGCTGAATCTTGAAATTGGCGGTTGGATTATTTCGCTTCCTGGAAAAAAGTATCAATTGAATTGATTGAAGTAATATACTCTAACTTTTCCACAGGATTTGTTTTTGTCCATTTTATGTACTATATTTATACACTATGAGGACTAGGAAGAAATCACAACAGCTAATTGTTTGGAAACAAAACGAAAAGGGTGTACGAGAGGAGCGACATTGGAATACGCTCCTTAATTTGTGTGAAATAAATTATTCCAATCTTCATAATAAGTACACCGGTTTGATAATCAGGGATCTGATAGATGAAACGGATTTTAAACAAAAAATAATTGAGAATATTCTTGGGGTAGGAAGAACAGCATATTTTAAAACTCTGAAAAAAGACTTCCTTGATGTTTCGCAGGTGGATGTACTTTCCAGCTTCGCCAAGGTTTACAGGCAGGGGCTTGAAGCATTTGAATATGACGCTGATGACCTTGAGATGTTTCTCAATATGAGCAACAAGAATCTTGGCAACGTGATACCAAGAGAGTTGCTATACTCTGAATCCGGAAGGAGGGCTTTGTCAGAAGCATTCAACCGAATAAAGTACGGCATTTACGGATGATTGTTTACAGGGTTGAGAGAGAGGAGTTTTTGATGGTATGGCCTTCAGAGGGGTACAGACACGACAATGGTCGTTGGCATCAAATGGGATTCCCAATAGTTTATACTGCTGATAATGGGCCATTGGCAATGTTGGAGGCGCTAGCCAACTCTCCATTGCTACCAAAGAATAGATTTCTCGTTGAGATCAAGATATCAGATAAGGTGACGATATATGAGCCTGCTATCAAGGATTTGCCAGACGGTTGGGATGAAACACCTTATACTGAAGAAAATTGGGATTTTGTTTCGGGACTTATTGGAGATGGCCATATCTGCATCAAGGTACCTTCCATACAGGCACCTGTCAGCTTTAACTATCTGTTGTTTGCAGGGGCAAAGGATTTTAAGAAAATATTTAAAATAAACAGGACTATACCACTTCCGTTCGATTCAAGGTTGAAGGGACTATAAACTATTCATTTAATTTATTTAGGTCCTTGAAATTGGAGGTTGGATTATTTCGCTTCCCGGGAAAAAGTATCAATTGAATTGGTTGAAGTTAGGAAAATATTTTATCTGCGATTAGGATACTTTCTTTTAGATCGGGTGAAGAAACATTCAAATTTTCAACTCTTCCCAACTCTGAAATAATCATCTCGGTCGGTATATTCCCCACTAATACATCTTCAGCAAAAGGGCAACCACCAAATCCTTTAATAGCCCCATCAAACCTCCTGCATCCCGCATCATAAGCCAACTGGATTTTATCAAGCGCTTCTGCAGGATTGCTATGTAGATGAACACCAAACTCGATCTTGGGATAGGATGAAGTAACTATTTTAAAAAGATCAGATATTTGTGTTGAAGTTGCTACCCCAATAGTATCAGCCAATGAGATAGTCCTAATATCGAGGGCAGCTAAAATTCCTGAAAACTGGTTCACGATATCTGTACTATAGGGATCCCCATAAGGATTTCCAAATCCCATTGATAAATAAACTACCAACTCTTTACTATTATTGGTGCATAATTCCTGAATTTCTTCGACCAGGTTAAGCGCTTCAACAATGGTTTTATTTGTATTCCGAACCTGAAAAGTTTCAGAAATTGACAAAGGAAATCCCAGGTAATGGACCTCATCATACCTGACTGCCTCCTCAGCTCCTCTTTTATTTGCAATTATTGCCAATAGTTTTGATGCAGATGCCGACAGGTGAAGTCCTTTCAAAACCTGTGCTGAATCACTCATCTGGGGAACAACCTTTGGTGAAACAAAGGATCCAAAATCAATCGTATCGAATCCTACTTTAAGAAGTTGATTTATATACCGGATCTTTTCTGTCGTTGGGATAAATTTTTCAATCCCCTGCATCGCATCACGCGAACATTCAATTATTTTCATACATTCTGAAAGATTTGTACGAAGGTAATAATTGTTTTTGTTCCTAACTGAACCACAATTAAACTGGCTAAAATAATTCCGCTGCAATTCGGCGGACAGGTTCTGCTTTCCCCATTGAATAAAAGTGAAGACAGGGTACTCCATATTCCATTAATTCCCTGGATTGCTGAATGGCCCACTCAACACCGACTTCCAAAACATCCTCTTTTGTTTTACACTTATCAATTGCTTCTGTTAAGTCGGCCGGCAAATCAATATAGAATAAACTGGGCAGTACATTTAACTGGCCTTTTGTAGTGATAGGTTTCAAACCTGGAATTATTGGTACTTCAATACCTTCACTTCTGCACAATTCAACAAAGTCAAAATATTTTTTGTTGTCAAAAAACATCTGTGTAACAATATACTCGGCACCTAATTCGATTTTTTGTTTAAGAAATTTCAAGTCCCTTGTCATATTGGGAGCTTCAAAGTGTTTTTCAGGATATCCTGCAACGCCGATACAAAATTCAGTTGGAAACGCATTCTTTAAATCTTCATCCAGGTACTGACCATTATTCATACGTACTACCTGCTCAACAAGGTCAGTCGCAAAATTGTGCCCATCGGGTTCCGGTACAAATCGATTTTCGCTTTTTATTGCATCCCCCCGAAGCAACAACACATTATCGATTCCTAGAAAATTAAGGTCGATAAGGGCATTTTCTGTTTCTTCCTTTGAAAAACCTCCGCATATAATATGTGGAACTGTATCAACATCATACTT
>CAZONK010000235.1:0-4334 GCA_964581095.1 uncultured Roseivirgaceae bacterium | reverse complement strand
CGTGAAATGCACCACCTTACAGGTATCCCTTATGCGGGCGTTAATTAATTCATAATAAACCTGGCTGAATGAGAAAAAACAGATTTGTAATTCGATTTCCTAAGTACGCGCTGTTTTTACTTCTGCTTTTTGTATCGATAAGCAGTATTGCGCAGCAATCGTTCAATAAAAATATACCGATTGTGCTCTTTACCAATGCTGATGTCATTGAAAAAGAAAAACATGATTATTCTATTTTAAAAACAGCAGTGGATCTTATAAATGCAACACCATCTGGATCTGAAATAACCGTCTGTATTTTTAAAATGAATTATGATCCAATGATCCTGGCGCTCGAAAAAGCCAGGGACCGGAATGTCTCAGTTAAAATCATTTTGAACAAGGGTGAGACCAGCGATGATGTTAATAAAAAAATTAATAAATATCTAGAAGACGCATTTGTTAACTATTACTATATAGATAATGATATCTCCAAAAACTCTATTGTCTACAACAAATTTATTTTGTTTTCCCAAATTATTACGAATACCGGACAGAGTGAGGATATCATTTTTCAGACATCATCTAATTTTACCAAAAAGGATTGCGGAAAAATTCAGGACCTGGTTGTGTTCTCCAACGAGGAAATTTTTACAGCATACAACAATTACTGGGACGAGATTCAGAGTCTGGCTGCTTCAAACGACCTTTCAGACTTTAACTATTTCACAGTAAGTAACACCAACGATATAATAAAGGCTTACTTTTTCCCAAAAAGGTCGAAAGGTAAGTCTGTAGGAAGGGATAATATAGAAACCGTTTTGAGAAATATTTCTGATCCATCTACATCCATCATTACATTTATCCATGGTAAATGGAGCAAAAACAGGAGCAAAATAATCGATGAGTTGGAAGATTTGGTGAGCGATGGCGCCAGGGTTCAGATTATTACAAATGACGATCTTGACAAAGGGATTATTGAGAAATTGAATGACCTGGATGCAACAATCATTTACATCGACCCCGATGATGCAGATATTCATACCAAAATTATGTTTGTAAGAGGTGAATACAAGGGGGCATATGAATCCATTGTCTGGACTGGTACACATAACTTTACCCGCAAGTCCTTGCGAAAGAATTTTGAGGTTTTACTTAAAATAAGAGATGCAAATTTGTACAACCGGTATGACAAATTCAGGGTTGAACTGATACAGTATGCAAGGCAGAAATAGTGTTTGTAATAATTGGAATATTGGAATAATGGAATATTGGGGCAGGTATTTTGGAACTTGTTTTAACCCTGTGCGTCTGCATTGAGCGAAGTTGAAATGGAGCCGAAGGGTGGAATGGTGGAACAATGGAATAATGTTGCAATGTCAATAACATTTGAAACCAGAATTTACAAACAGGAAAAAGCAGACCTCCTGAATCTTACCTTTCCTGAAGACTTTTACGAAAGAAGCCAGATACTAAAACACTTTGGGCGGGACTTTCCCTCCTATAACCTCTATGATAGCCTGGGCTCCTTTGATTTTCCCACACTCATTATTTACGGCGATCAGGAACCGGCTACAGAATCCGTTGCTATCAAAATACAGAATACCATCCCCGGCTCCCAACTGGAAATCATTACTGAATGTGGCCATTTCTCATATATCGAGCAGCCGGAAAAGCTTAAAAAACTGATTGAAAGGTTCATTAATTAGCTTTATGCAAAATCCATTTTCAAAAGATCCGGGAAATTATTCAAAATTCAGGCCAGCCTATCCAACGGAATTATTCACAATTATTAATACCCTGGTTAAAAACAAACAAAATTGCTGGGATTGCGGAACGGGAAATGGGCAAATCGCCAGCGAACTATCTAAAGATTTTGATACTGTTTACGCTACTGATATCAGCCGAAATCAAATTTCACAAGCAAAAAAGATCGACAATGTTCATTATTCCCTCCAACCTGCTGAAAAGGCAACCTTTGAAAATGACTTTTTCGATCTTGTAGTTGTCGGACAGGCAATCCACTGGTTTGATTTTAACAAGTTTTATCTGGAAGTTGAGCGTACATGTAAACCCAATTCGATTATTGCTGTTGTTGGTTACGGTTTGTTCAATGTTAATACGGGGGTAGATGAAATAATTAACAACTTTTACACCCAAACATTGGGCGCGTTCTGGGATCCGGAACGGAAATATATTGATGATGCATACCAAACAATTCCCTTCCCATTTGAAGAAATTAAGTTTCCAAAGATTTCAATGAAATATCAATGGGATTTAAAACATCTCATTGGTTTTTTGAATACCTGGTCTGCAGTCAAACATTACTTTGCTAAAAATGGCAACAACCCCACAGAAGACCTTTTTAAGCTCCTGAATAACAATTGGCAGGAAAATGAGATCAAGACAGTTGAATTTCCTATTTTATTACGCATTGGGAAGGTGAATGTATAAGGCATTCGTGTCCTAAGTCCATTTGGTTATTAGTATGACTGGTGGAAAAAAATGTATCTTCGTAATAACATGGAACGTCAAGAGATAAATACTGCAATTATCAATTATCTTAGTCCTTATGAACCTGAAAAGATTGGTATATTTGGTTCTTTCGCCCGACTGGAAGATAATGAGGGTAGTGATATTGATATCTTGGTAAAATTTAAAGTAACAATAACATTGTTGGACCTTGCCCGAATCCACCGTGAACTTTCATCCGTATTAGGTAAAAAGGTTGATCTGGTTACTGAACCGGCATTGAAAAATGAACGGCTGAAGAAGTACATCTATGATGATCTTCAAATCATCTATGAATGAAAGATGACCTCATCTATATTGAGCACATTTTGCAAAGCATAGAAAGAATTCAATCGTATATTTCTGGCCTTGATCAAGCAACTTTTTCAGAGGACTATCTTGTTCAGGATGCGGTAGTGCGTAAGTTGGAAACCATTGGTGAAGCCACAAAAAGGATTTCACAGGTATTTCGAAACAATAATCCAGTGATACCGTGGTCCGATATGGCAGGTATGAGAGATGTACTCATTCATGATTATATTGATGTAGATTTTGACATTGTTTGGAAAACCGCTTCAGAAAGTATTCCCGAATTAGAGGCACTTTTACGAGGGCTTGAATAATTAACCTGGCCTGTCCTTGTGTAGTGTGAAAGTCTGAATCATTTTGAAAGGGAATCTATCCAAAACAGCTATTCTTAACTTCATAATTGTTGTTAATTTGTAAAAGTAGTAATAGGGTTGTCCAATCTAGGTTTGGGGGATAAACACTATTAAACTAAATGTAAATATTCAGGTACCCAAATAGGTTCAACTCAAAAATCGGAATTTTATCAGAGTTATCCACAATTATTGGTTTAGGTTACTCAAAAATCGGCGTATTTATCCACATAGGTGGGAAAATTGGTTATAACAAATACTTGATTTTAGGTGGTTTATGAGTTTAGGTAGCGAGATTTGTGCAACAAAATGCCCATAGTTTGAGCCTTTATCAATTAAGCAAGAAAGAACTAATAACAATAATCCAAACCCTGTTGGCCAAGAATGATGCGTTGGCTAAGAAGGTGACTGAACTAACTCAAAGAGTTGAAGACCTGGAGCAGCAGGTATCGGAATTGAAATCAAAAAAGGACAGTAATAACAGTTCTATGCCTCCTTCACAGGACCAAGGTAGAGAAAACAAAAATAAAAGTCTGAGAAAAAAAAGTAGGCGTAGCAGAGGAGGACAGCATGGGCACAAAGGATATAATCTGGAAATGACTGAAACCCCTGATGAGTTAATTGATCATGTGCCGGATTACTGTCAGGTATGCGGTGAAGGGTTAGACCGGTTCCCCGGTTTGCTGTCAGAACGAAGGCAGGTAGTGGATATTCCGCCCATAGAGCCTATTTATACAGAACACAGGGTTTATAGCAAAACCTGCCTTTGTGGACATGTGACCAAAGGTACTTTTCCCTCCAACGTGAAGGCCCCTATACAATATGGACCTGGGGTAGAAAGTATGGCGGGTTATTTTTCGGTGAGGCAATATTTGCCCTATCGAAGAATGAAAGAATGCTTTTACGACCTATTTGGCATAGCCATCAGTGAAGGCAGCCTGGTAAGTGCTGTAAGACGCATGGCCGGCAAATCATTGCCATTTTACAACCGGATAAAAGAAAATATTCTGCGAAGTCCGGTGGTGGGTACCGATGAGACTGGCGCTAAAGTCAATGGAGGGAAGGCTTGGTTTTGGACCTGGCAAAATCCCAAAAACACGTTCATCACCGTTGATCCCAGCCGGGGCTTTGGGCTGATAAAGCGCCTTTTCCCTGAAGGGCTGACAGACAGTATTTTAGTAAGTG
>CAZONK010000234.1:0-4447 GCA_964581095.1 uncultured Roseivirgaceae bacterium | reverse complement strand
TATTTTGGGCCAATTCGTCTTATTATGATGTTTATGATCACATCTGGCATAATGTTAAAATGGGGGTTTCTTTTGGCAATTTCGAGTTGAAAGGAGACCTTCATCACTGGGTAAATGACGGACTTATGGCCATTTTTTTCTTCGTTATTGGCCTGGAAATCAAAAGAGAGGTTGCAGGAGGTGAGTTATCAAGTTTTAAGAGCGCAATTCTGCCTCTCGGTGCAGCCATTGGCGGCATGCTAGTTCCTGCATTAGTTTATGTGGCATTCAACTACGATAACCCTCAAAACATTGATGGATGGGGTATTCCAATGGCCACAGACATTGCATTTGCTCTTGGCCTCTTGTCTTTGCTGGGTAATCGTGTAAGCCCGAATCTAAAAATCTTCCTTACTGCCTTAGCTATAGCCGACGATCTTGGTGCAATTTTGGTTATTGCTTTTTTCTACACCGAGTCAATTGATATGACTCAGATAATTTATGCTATGATCTTTTTGGGAGTTTTATTTGGCGCCAATAAATTAGGTGTCCGCAATATGGTTTTTTACGCAATTATTGGCATAGCAGGAATTTGGTTATCCTTTATTTATTCGGGAGTGCATGCAACGATAGCCGGTGTGTTGATAGCGCTGACAATTCCAGGCAAATCAAAAATTAGTGGCAGGCAATATATCGATAAACTTAAAAGTTTGCTTCAGGGATCAAAACTTGCAAAGGCTGAAGATGCTGGTATGCTATCCGATGAAGAAGTTCATTCGCTCGATGAGGTAGTAAAAATTACCAAAGATGCCGAAAGCCCGGCACAAAAATTAGAACATATATTGCATCCTATTTCAGCTTTTATTATCCTTCCTTTGTTTGCCCTGGCCAATGCAGGGATAAGAATAGAAGGCAGCCTTTTAGAAATGTTATTCCACCCAATCTCACTGGGAATTATATTCGGTTTAGTCTTGGGTAAGTTACTGGGCATTTCGCTATTCACCCACTTAATTGTAAAGATGAAGATAAGTACTTTACCAAAAGGGGTTGATTTCAGACAAATTTACGGTGCAGCCTTACTCGCAGGTATTGGATTTACTATGTCAATCTTCATTTCCGATTTGGCATTTAGTGATGATGAGAGTATTCTAATAGCAAAGGTAGGTGTGTTTGCGGCTTCGATACTTGCCGCTATTTTAGGGATGACACTGCTTGGTTATACACCAAAGCAAAAAGAATGAATGTGCTCAATTTGACCGAAATGTATAAAAGATATTAAAACGCCCGTTATATTGAACTATGCCTAGTTTGTTGGCCCCGTAATGAAGAACACAAGAATTCTCAAATCTGGAATATGAGTGGAAAAATAGTAGTCATAGGCAGCAGTAATACTGACATGGTTGTACAATCTGACCATTTACCGTCACCAGGAGAAACAGTTTTGGGTGGTCGGTTCATTATGAATCCGGGAGGAAAAGGTGCCAACCAGGCAGTAGCAGCGGCCAAATTGGGTGGTTCTGTTTCCTTTATTGCCAAAGTAGGGGATGACCTGTTTGGGAAAGAGGCTGTAAAGGGATTTCAGTCTCATGGTATCAATACAGACTTTGTTGTAATTGATAAGGATACCCCCTCGGGAGTTGCATTGATTATGGTTGATGATAGGGGAGAAAACTGTATTTCAGTTGCACTTGGAGCCAACGCTAAAATGCAAAACTCAGACATTTCCAGGGCAGAAAAAGTAATAAAACAAGCCTCTTTTGTTCTGATTCAGCTGGAAATTCCATTGGAAGTAGTTAAGCACGCCACAAGGGTTGCAGCGCAAAATGGTATAAAAACCGTATTAAATCCTGCCCCCGCACAGCCTTTATCAGATGAATTACTTTCCTTACTTTATATTATTACCCCCAATGAGATAGAAGCAGAACTATTGACAGGAATTAAAGTAACAGACGAAGAAACGGCTTGTAACGCCGCACAGGTATTGAATGAAAAAGGTGTGGATATTGTAATCATAACAATGGGATCGCAGGGTGCTTACCTCTACTCCGGGGAAGAACGTTGCATGATTCCCTGTCCGGTGGTAAAAGTAGTGGATACTACCGCAGCAGGTGATACCTTTAATGGAGCGCTTGTTGTTGGCCTGTCGGAAGGAATGCCAATTGTTAGTGCAATTGAATTTGCAAATAAGGCTGCAGCTTACTCAGTCACAATCATGGGAGCACAAGCTTCAGCACCATCAAGAAATGATTTAAAATAAGCTCATAATTATGTTTATTCCAGAAAGTTATGGATTGGCGGTATTGTTAAGTGTGGTCACAATGTTATGCTGGGGAAGTTGGGCAAATACCCAAAAACTGGCATCAAGATCATGGTCGTTTCCATTGTTCTACTGGGACTATTCACTCGGAATCATTTTACTTACACTCATTTTCGGATTCACGTTGGGAAGTACTGGAGAAGAAGGAAGAGGTTTTCTCGAGGACCTTGCACAGGGTGATACAAGTTCATTTGTCTCCGCATTCATAGGAGGTATCGTGTTTAATATTGCAAATCTGCTGATAGTAGCAGCAATCGAAATAGCAGGTATGGCTGTCGCTTTTCCTGTTGGAATTGGTATAGCCCTTGTACTGGGTGTAATCGTTAATTATATGGCCACTCCTGTGGGAGATCCACTACTTCTGTTTATTGGTGTTGGTTTGGTGGCTGTGGCTATTGTTCTGGATGCACTCGCTTACAAAAAATTATCGAAAGGTATAGATGTTACACCTGCAAAAGGAATATTGTTATCCATTGTAGGGGGGGTGTTGATGGCCTTTTTCTACAGGTTTGTAGCAGCATCCATTTCAACAGATTTCACAACTCCCGAAGAGGGCCTTTTCACACCTTACAGTGCTGTATTTATTTTTTCAATTGGAATATTTGCTTCCAATTTTATCTGGAATACATTTTTTATGTACAAACCTGTCACTGGGGATGCTGTAAGCTATTCAGATTATTTTACAAAAGGGAATACCAAATTACACCTCATTGGCATACTTGGAGGATTAATATGGTGCCTGGGCATGTCACTTAGCATGATGGCATCGGAAAAAGCGGGATTTGCCATTTCATATGGACTGGGACAAGGGGCCACGATGGTAGCTGCAGCCTGGGGTGTATTTATCTGGAAAGAGTTTAAAAATGGGCCAAAAGGAACAAATATCTTGATTTGGTTCATGTTTTTAAGTTTTGTTGCCGGTCTCGCATTGGTGATTGTGTCAAGGATTAGTTAAATGATGGGATAGTTTTAGCAAAATAGTATAGATTATGAAGTATAAGTTGCTTTCTTTTTTTGTAGTACTGGTACTATATGGATCATGCCAGCCGGCTAAACAAGAAACAGAAATTTCTGAAGAATCAGGAAATATTTCAAAGAAGATTCCGATCCTCTTTGATACCGATGCCAATAATGAGCTAGATGACCAGCATGCCCTCGCATATCTTCTATTCAATGGAGAGACTTTTGATGTTCGGGGAGTAACTGTAAATGCCACTTTCAATGGAGGTGAGATACGGGAGCACTACAAAGAAGCCAAGCGAATAATGCAACTATGCGGTGTATTTGGTAAAATCCCATTGTTTTCAGGGGCAAATGCCAATTTCAATGAAATCAAAGGCTCCATAAATGAACCGGAGTATGATGGTAAAAGCACTGTGGATTTTATCATAAAAGAAGCTAGAAAATTACGAGACCAGAAACTTGTTCTACTACCGGTTGGTAAACTTACAAATATTGCATTAGCGCTTAAAACAGCTCCTGATATCAAGGATAAAGTACGCATAGTGTGGCTTGGTTCAAACTATCCTGAACCCGGGGAATACAACCTGATAAATGATATTCCGTCATTAAATTATGTTCTTGATCAGCAAGTAGCATTTGAAATGGTGATGGTTCGTTATGGAAAACCTACGGGTTCAGATATTATCAGGGCAACTCCTGAGGATATTGAACAAAATATGGCAGGAGTGGGGCCAAAAACAGATCCAGTGGAGGGTAGGCACGGGAAAACATTTACTAATTTCGGGGATTATTCTGTAAACCTTTTCCGCAATTCAAAGATGTACGGGGAACCTCCTTCAAGGGCTTTGTTTGATATGGTAGCAGTAGCCATCCTCAAAAACCCATTATGGGGAAAGCAAAGAGTGATACCGGCACCGTTTTTGGAAGATGAAAAATGGGTGGAACGGCCGAAAAATATGCATAAGGTGGTTATTTGGGAGAACTTCAACCGTGAATTGATCCTGTCTGATTTTTATTCAACTATGACTGATCCAATAATCGCTCAATGTCAGTAAAGTTGTGTAAATACAACCCGGGAATTTGTTTGTATTGAATTCCAATGCTTAACCCGAATTATTCATGACTTCATCATGAATAATGACGATAAATAATTGAAATCACTTGATTGTCAATTATTTATGTCAGGTT
>CAZONK010000233.1:0-4460 GCA_964581095.1 uncultured Roseivirgaceae bacterium | reverse complement strand
TTGTGGAACGCTTGCCCAGAGGATGGCTCCAAGAGCGATAGTAGCTGCTGAAAGACCGATTTTCCTGATGATTCTTTTTGGTAATAGTACTGTGTTACGCATGATTTTTGGGGTTTAGTTTTAATAAATGTTTCCCCAATATTAGAATATGCGTAATCGTTTGTCAACCTGTTTTCAGCCATTCTACAAAAGTTTATATTTCAAAATTTAGCTTCGTGATTATAATTTCTTCAATTTACTACCTACCAAATCAAAAGAAATATCCTCCAATATAGTTAGTTGAAAGGATTTAAAAAAATGAATTATTAGTAATATTGATAAAATCCAACTTTTGATTAAATGAAAGTTCTTTATATAATTATATTTTTCAAATACCAATGTTACATAGTAAAACAATAACGTATATTAAAATAGTATTATTTCATTAATTATTATTTTTTTTCACAAAGTTATTTTCTTAGAAATATATAATTCTGTATTTAGCTAAATTTATTCCACCCTGTAAAAAAAGCCAATTTACAATCAAAAAAATGCAAGATGGATAAGAGAATTCGCTATAATTCCTCGCAAAATATATGTATTTTAATTTACTTTCAAGTCAGCAATAACAAATCTGCATATAATTGTATCATGATCTCACCACCCAAGAAATGGACTATTGTTAAATAATGGGAATAAGATTGTCAGTAATTCTTCCAGTATATAATGGCGCAGGTACTTTAGAAATTGCCATTAGATCAGTATTATCTCAAAGCCTTAAAAATTTGGAACTAATTATTGCCGATGATGGATCTACTGACAACCCCCAGAAAATAATTGAATCAATTGATGATTCTCGCGTACATTTTATCCAACACCACCACCAGGGTCTTGCTAAAACACTTAATCAATTGATATTACTGGCCTCCGGCGAGTACATTGCCCGTATGGATGCTGATGATTTTTGCTTACCTGACAGATACCGGTTACAAATCAATTTTCTGGATTTAAATCCTGAAATAGGCCTTGTTGCAGGAATGGTAAATCCGGGTGGAAATATAATTTCCGAAGGGTTGATGCACTATATTAATTGGCAGAACAAAATAATATCACCGGAAGATATTTATCATAATCGATTTGTTGATTCGCCTGTTGTACATCCTACTGTTATGTTCAGAAAATCAATAGTTCAAAAATTCGGCAGATACAATGACGGTGATGTTCCCGAAGATTTTGAACTCTGGTTACGATGGATGCACCAGGGTGTAAGAATGTCAAAAATAATTGAACCTGTTCTCCAGTGGAACGACTCCCCTACACGCTTAACCAGGACTCATATAAATTATGATCGCAAAAGTTCTTTGAGCTAAAAGCCCGATACCTTTCTAAATGGTTCCTTCGTAAATATAAAACAAACCAGCCAAAAATCTGGATATGTGGGTTTGGGAGCAAGGTATTTCAAAGAACAAGGTGTCTTGAGAAAAATGGCTTAACCATCTCAGGTTTCATTGATTTTAAAAGTAGAAAATCCTCGAGGAAAGTGGTCGTATATAAGGATATCAAATCTCTAAATAACCCTTTCCTGTTATCATATGTGTCAGACAGGATGGGAAGAATTAAGATTCACAATTACCTGACAAAACTTGGAATGAAAGAGGGAATTGATTTTTATATGATGGCTTGATTTATTTTATTAATATGCGTCAGTGGTAGCTGTTTCAGTGGTATTCAGTGAAGATAGTAATTGATCAAGATTTTGTCTGAACAATATTGGTGCCATTTCCACTTGCTTTAAATGAACAGTTGCAATCGTGCCATATAGTACTGTATCAATCAGTATGAGCAGTTTTTTCACGTCACCAGTCTGTGTAATTTCTTTATGAAAAATTGCATCAAGTAAGAAATTCTCAAATAACTGATCAAGGGATAAAATATCAATCTCATTTATATTTTCCACGTTCGGGTAAAGAAAATGTCTTTCAGCCATCTTTAAGGGGACTGGTTTTACGGGCATTTCAAGCCTTGTATAGTATCCGAGGAGACCAAGAAATATACCGGGGTTCATTGAAAAACTCTTAGCTACAGAATCAAACAAATACCTGATCCCATCCGTACCACTTCTATGATTTATGGATAGATCCACTGCGCGATGAAAACACCATACTTTTAAATAATATAGGAGAATATCATCCTTTTGAGGAAAATATTTAAATAACGTAACTTTTGAAACACCTGCAATTGCACATATTTTATTTACATGGATTCTGTCAAACGATTCTTTCCCAATTAGCTCAAGGGTGGCGCTCAAGATTGATATCTTAATACGTGCTGATTTTTTATCCCGGACAGAAGGTGAATTCATTGCATGCTAAATATACTTGGGTTAAGTAAATCAATTAAAATCAAAATATCAAAGAATACTTCATGAATTCTCGGTAAAAAGAGATTAATTAGGAAAAAATGATTTAAATAAGATGAGAAAGTATTTCTACCTGGTATTAGTATTTGCCTTAATCCTTTCATATTGTACGCCAAGCCACCAACCTACTACTGGTGTTACGGCTAAAAATGGAATGGTGGTATCTGCCCATCCCCTTGCTTCAGCTGTTGGAGTTGAAATTTTAAAAAAGGGAGGTAATGCCGTAGATGCGGCTATAGCTGTAAAATTTGCACTTGCTGTTGTGCATCCATCTGCAGGCAATATAGGTGGCGGAGGATTTATGGTTTACAGGTCAGGGCTTGGTGAAATTTATACACTGGATTTCAGAGAGGCTGCCCCCTCAAACGCCAGTCGCGATATGTATATTGGTGAGCATGATATCGTTATTGAAGATTTGAGTACCCGTGGCCATCTTGCTTCGGGGGTACCCGGTGTCGTCGACGGAATGATTAAGGCTTACGAACAGTTTGGTACAATTGAATGGGAAGACCTGGTTAATCCCGCCATTGAAATAGCTGAAAAAGGTCATAAATTAACAAAAATGGAGGCTAACGGTCTACTTAGAAATAAAGATCAGTTCCTTCAATATAATACAATACGGCCTGATTTTATTGTTCAACAAGAATGGAAAGAAGGAGATATTATCTATTACAAAGATCTTGCAAAAACCCTGGAACGGATCAGGGATAATGGAAGGGACGGCTTTTACAAAGGTGAAACAGCGGATTTAATTGTTGCTGAAATGGATCGGGGAAGAGGTTTGATAACGCATGAAGACCTGGACACATATGATTCAAAATGGCGTAAACCCATCGTTGGAGAATATCGCAACTACAAGATTATTTCAATGCCCCCACCTTCAAGTGGTGGTATTGCCCTTGTTCAACTCCTCAATAGCATGGAACCTTTTGATCTTGGTAAAATGGGTTTCCACACTGATAAAAGTATTCATTTGATGGTTGAAGCCGAAAGGAGGGTATATGCGGACAGGGCAACGCACCTTGGCGATCCTGATTTTTATGAAGTACCTGCTGATATGCTCACAGATCTGGTTTATAACACATCAAGAATGAATGATTTTGATCCTGATAAAGCATCCCCAAGCGATGAAATATTGGCGGGATCATTGATGTATGAAAGTGAAGAAACTACTCATTTCTCCATTGTGGACAAAGACAGAAACGCAGTGTCCATAACTACTACCATCAATGGTGGATATGGTTCAAAAGTGTTTGTTGCCGGAGCGGGGTTTCTTTTAAATAACGAAATGGATGATTTCAGCATTAAACCCGGGTTTCCAAATATGTTTGGACTTATTGGTGGTGAGGCAAACGCAATTGAACCACATAAAAGGATGTTAAGCTCTATGACACCAACAATTATTGAAAAAAACGGGAAGTTATTTATGGTAGTAGGCTCCCCCGGTGGATCAACCATTATTACTTCTGTTTTTCAAAATGTAGTAAACGTCATCGACTTTAACATGGGAATGCAGGAATCAGTTGATGCATCACGCTTTCACCATCAATGGAGACCTGATGCTATCATCTACGAAAAAAACGGCATTGACAGCAACACGATTCAAAAGTTAGAAAAGGCCGGACACGCTTTTCATGAACGGGGCTCTATCGGAAGGGTTGATGCCATTCTTGTTTTGCCAGAACAAACGCTGGAAGGGGGTGCCGATTCCAGGGGAGATGATACCGCGGTGGGATATTAACAAATAGTATGATGGCACACAGATGTCTCTACCTGATCATGTTCATTTTCCCATTATGGGGAAATACCCAACACCTGAAATTCGAATCCACCAATTCGGAGATCGCCCATGTATTTCATTTCACAATGCCGGAAACGGAATACAATTATATTCTCAGGATCCGCGGAGATAAAAAAGATCTCAAGAAATTCACACTTAGCTACAATTCGAAATCCCTTGACACTAAATCCTGTCATCTGCGAGGACAAAGCTCCCTTAATTTTCAGCGAAAAAGCTTCGCTGTCTCTTTGAAACAGCCATTGGAAATAAATGGCCGGTACC
>CAZONK010000232.1:0-4526 GCA_964581095.1 uncultured Roseivirgaceae bacterium | reverse complement strand
GATCAAGAAATAAAACAACAGAATACGAATGAAAATTGATGATCAATTACTTGATAAGCTTGCCAAACTTGCCCGAATACGAATCCCGGACAAGGAAAGAGTCAAAATGAAAGAAAGTTTGTCAGACATTTTGACCTGGATGGAAAAACTTCAGGAAATTGATATTGCCGGTGTGGAACCGATTTCAGATATAACCAAGGAAACGAACCACACGCGTAAAGATGAAGTAAAACCCTGTCTGGACAAGGAGAAAATTCTCCAAAATGCACCTGATAATGATGATCAGTTTATTAAAGTACCTCTGGTTAAGAAAAGTAAATGATCCACCAAATGATTCCAGGTCATGCGATTTAATTTCTGGTCTGAATGGCCTGCTCCAATAAAAAACACATTTTTACTTTTTGGATTCCTGTTTTTTGCGTCGATACTTTACACATTATTTACCGATGCCCTGGGTTACTCCAATGTACTGGATTGGCAAATTGCAGGACAACCTGAAGAAATCCCGGTACGCGTCACCACAGTAGAAGTTGGACCCTTTCAGTTTGTAGTTCCGGAAGTAAACTTCCTTATTTCCGAAACATTTATCGGAAGTGATTTACATGTAAATGTTATAACAAATTATACTTTCTTCTTTTTCCTGGTATTGTCATTGGTTCTTGGTATTACATCCACTACTTATTTACCAAAACTCTGGTATGTGGTTCTAAACCTTATTTTTATACTAATACTGGCATTTTTCAAATTTGATCAACTGCACGTATTTGGACTCAGCGATAATACCTTACTTATGGTTGTAATCGTCTCATATCTTGGATTAAGCTACCTGTTTAACACGCTTCGACCCTTTTGGAATTTTCCCGATCGGCTGAAGGCTTTTAGCGGACTGACACTTCTCTGGGGTATATTGATTGCATTTTTTGCAGAGGTGGATCAACCCTTTTTGCTTCTTGCTGCAAATGGATTTCTAATCCCATATATAATAGGGCTTGTATTCATCTTAATGATATCTCATGAAATACTTCATTTTATTGTTATCGCTATTTCCAGGCCTGGTCTGAAAACTGGAAACAACCTTACCCGGTTCAGTTTGTTTTCGCTTATTTACCTGGTGAATGTTACCATTCTGTTATTATATGACACCCATGTAATCGACTGGAATTTCTATTATCTCAATCCTTATGTTATGTTATCCTTTTCATCAATATTAGGATTATGGGGCTTGCAGACCAGAAAAGAACTATTTAAAAGTATAAGACAGTTTCACATCCTCGTGCTGTTATACCTGGTAATGGGGATATTTTGTTTCGGATCCATCTTTTATTTTTTAGGAAATTCAAATGATCCCATTTTGCAGGTGATAAAGGATGCAATTATCTATAGCCATTTTGGTTTTGGGGCAGTATTTTTCATTTATATCATCTCCAATTTCATGGGGATGCTCCGAAACAACCTGGATCTGGAAAAGGTAATCTACAAGCCGAAAAATATGCCTCATTTTACCTTTCGGTTTGCAGGTCTTATGGTAGTTATTGGGTTTGCTTTAAAAGAAAATATACAGGTTCCGCTTTATCATTCGCTTTCAGGTATGTTTAATAATGTAGGTGATTACTATAAAGTTACCAATGACCCCGATCTTTCAGAATCATTCTATGAAAATGGAAAATTATATGGTTACAGAAACCATAAGTCTAACTACAGCCTCGGAAAAATATATGAATTAAAAAATGATCTCCCTGAGGCGGTTGAAAACTATTCAAACGCCACACTGGTCCGACCCAGTGAAATGTCGTTTGTAAATCTGAGCCGCTTATGGCTAACTTCAGGCGATATTTTTAATTCTCATTTTATTTTATCTGATGGCCAAAATGAATTCCCCAAAAGTGCTGCTATACTAAACAACAAAGGCGTATTGTTTAATAAATTACAACTGCCCGATTCAGCATTAATTTATTTTGACGCCGCGTATCGGAGTGGTACCAAGAAAAATACTCCCGCAGTCAATTATATTGGAGTTCTTGCAAAACACGGCGTACAAACAAATCCTGACTCCATTCTGAATCACTATAACGGTTCAAAGTCCTACCCTGCTACAACAAATGCCCTGGCCCTTAAAACCCGGAACAATATTTACACTCAGGTAAATAATATTTTCAGATTTGACAGCATTCTATCGGTTTACTCTGCATCGTACGCTATTAATTTTGTTACGAATCAATACAAGTATGTTGACAGTACGCTTCTGAATAATATTGAATACACTGCAGCAAATCAAAGCTCAAGGTATTCAGAAAAAATCAAATATGCCGTTGCCCTTACCAATTACAGAATCGGATTCGTAAACAAATCCATAGAAGCACTCCAACAATTGGCAATTACATCACTAAAAGGACCAGGCCCGTACCATTTTGCATTGGGATTGATCATGATTGAGCTCCAGGATATGGATCAGGCGGCATTTTATCTTGAATCCGCTCAGTTTGACAACTATCCGGATTCAGGGATACCATTGAACCTTGCCCGCCTGGAAACGGATGAATTTGATAAAGCAATTGCTTATTGGGAAAAACTTTCGTTAATTGACTCCATTGGCACTGACGTTGCAAAATCTATTCTCAAAATCCTGAATACTTCAGCAATCGGGGCGGAGAAACTCAGTGATGATGAAAGGATTCTTTATATACGATGGAAAATAAAAGAACTTGGCAGTGAAAAAGTAAAGGAGTATTTCAAATCCATTTCTGATCCTGATAAACGGTTTCAAGCCGGTAATTACCTCGTTAAACATTATCAAAGAAAAGATCAGGGGGTTTTAGCTGATTACTTCAAAAACATACTGGTTGATACTCCTCCAGTGGTAAAGTATTTATCTGAACAAAAGGGTTTAAAAATGCATATCTGGCTACGGGAAGGCAAATATGATAGTATTGAAAATGCACTTGGCAATACCTGGATCCCTACGGATCAATATCTGTATTTCAGGGGCCAAATGGAGTATGAAATTGGAAATTCAGATTCATTCAATTATTTCGAATCCATAAAAAATATGAATGCATTTAATGAAGAGGCAACAATTAGAAGTGCCCTGTTTTTTAAAGAGACCGATCAGTTCATGGAACCTTACAATATACTGGTGGAGGCATCGAGGCTCAATCCCTCATCTGTCCCTCTTTTAAAAGCTTATATCAGGGAAGCCATTGATCAGGAATTAACAAGATATTCATTGGAAGGACTCAAAAGTTTGCACCAACTGATTACTATTGAGGAGTATAAGCTCTTTGTTTCCGAAAACAGGGTTAAACTGGATAAAATATTTCCGGACAATGGAGATAGCCCGTCATTTGATTAGATTGTTAAGAGGTTTAATAATCCGTTTAAATAATATTGTTTGATAATCCACCTCTTTATTAATCCATTTGTACGAAATAATCGTAAGGTAATTAAGTTATTATAATAAATTTGCAAATCTGAATGTAACTTTTCGGTAGTAGCGTCATCTTAATACTATATGAAGAAAATTATTGAAACCCAGCAAATCGCAAGGATCTACCATATGGGAAGCGAAGTTGTAAAGGCTTTACAGTCCATTTCGATTGATATTTATAAAGGTGAATATGTGGCATTTATGGGACCTTCAGGTTCGGGAAAATCAACATTGATGAATATCATCGGATGTCTTGATACTGTGACTAGTGGAACCTATATACTAAACGGACATGATGTAAGCGACCTTACTGAGAACGAACTTGCCGAAATACGTAATAAGGAAATTGGTTTTATTTTCCAGACATTTAACCTGCTGCCCAGGGCTTCTGCACTTGAAAATGTGGCCCTTCCATTAATATATGCCGGGTATGGGAAATACGACCGTGAAGATATGGCAATGGATGCGCTAAATAAAGTTTCGTTGGCTGACAGGGCACACCATAAACCAAATGAACTTTCAGGAGGGCAGAGACAGCGTGTGGCAATTGCCCGGGCACTTGTAAATACTCCCAGTATATTACTGGCAGACGAACCTACCGGTAACCTAGATTCAAAGACATCTTATGATATTATGGAACTATTTGCGCAACTGCATGAACTGGGCAATACTATTATAATGGTTACCCATGAGGAGGACATCTCACATTATGCCCATCGGATTGTGAGGTTGCGGGATGGACTCGTAGAATCTGATGAAAGAAATAAAAATATCTTCCGTCCTACAGAAAGGTCGACACCACTGGAAGCCTAATGAAGATTTATACCCGAACCGGAGATAAAGGCAAGACAGCATTGCTGGGAGGTAAAAGGGTGTTGAAGTCCAATACCAGGATCGAAGCATATGGAAATATTGATGAGCTCAATGCCTACCTTGGGCTTATTCGCGACCATGAGGAGCTTAAACACCACTTCGACTTCCTTGTAAAAATTCAGAATGAGCTATTTGTTATTGGTTCACATCTCGCTACTGAACCTGGAAAATCTTTTAACTACATCCCTGATGTAAGTAAGGAAATAATTAATCAGCTCGAAAAAGGAAT
>CAZONK010000231.1:0-4535 GCA_964581095.1 uncultured Roseivirgaceae bacterium | reverse complement strand
GTGGCTAAAACCGCACTTTTAATACTTTGTTTTAGTCAAAATAGGGCTGAGTAGTACTAATTGTTTTTAGTATAGGATTATCACTTGTATTTTCTCAATTCATAAAAGCTGCAAGATCAAACCTTGCAAATATCCTCCGGTTTGAATAATTGAAAGGTTGTATTTTAAACCAATTTGAAAAATTTCAATTGAACTTTCTGGAAAACCATACGTTAATTTATTAACTTAACTGGTTGTAAATTTCAATCGCATGCCAAGAAATTTCGCAATTATTGTTTCTGCAATTCTAATTATCATAATTCCGTTTGTGGTAAATGGGCAAGCTGCTGAAGAAAAGTTCGACCCGGATGAAGCCGTTGTCAAAAGTATTTACTTTGGGGGTGGCAGTTATTTTGTTGATGGCTACCAGTTGCAGAAATTACAGGAATTTTTATCTGAATTCCAGGATTTAAACCAGTACATTATATCCATTCACAGTCACACGGACAATATAGGGGGGGAGCGGTACAACAAGTGGCTTTCAAGAATGCGGAGCGAGTCAGTGCTATACGAATTAATTCTTCAGAGTGTTCCATCAGATAACATTTACATTCGTGACTTTGGGCAAAATAACCCTGTTTTTGATAACGCTTCGTATAATGGGAAGCTTAAAAACAGACGGGTTGATATACTATTTGAAAGAGTAGTTTTTTAGCATCTGCTAGCTATTGGCTCAAAACTCAAATGCCTGTTTCATTTTATGGAAGATTTTAGTGTTTTCATAGGTACCTCCGAAAAGCGCCGATGAAGGTCCATACGCATAAACAGGTACCATTACAGGCGTATGGCCTGTAGTAGTAAAAGCTCCTTCAACCTCTCCGGTATCTATATTTCCTTCTAAAATAGAAAATCCTCCTGTTTCATGATCAGCGGTGATGATCACCAGGGTTTCTCCGTTTTGCTCTGCAAAAGCAAGTACAAGGCCAATTGCCCGGTCAAAATCCAGCATTTCCTCAACGATGTAGCCGGTTTCATTGGAATGACCACCCCAATCAATCTGCGACCCTTCGATCATCAGGAAAAATCCTGTTTCATCATTTTTCAGGATATTGAGTGCAGCTTGTGTAGCTTCCACCAACATTTTTCCACGCCCCTCTGAGTATCGGGGTGGATCCTCCATATAGACTAACCCAGCTAGTTTGCCGGAATTTACATATTGCAAGCTGTCAGGATCTGTTACTACCTTGTATTCACGAATTTCCAAACTGTCAATCAGGTTTTGGCCATCTTTTCTCTGGATGAAATTATCCCTTCCACCACCGATAAATACATCAATGTCTGTTTTGAGAAAATCAAAAGCAATTTCTTCATACAGGTTTCTACTGGATTGATGGGCTATAAATGAAGCAGGTGTGGCATGCGTAATCCTGGATGTTGCGATCAGTCCTGTTTTAAATCCTTTTTGCTCAGCTATTTCCAGTATTGTTTCAACAGGTACTGAATCATCATTTACACCTATCGCTCCATTGTACGTTTTTATTCCACAAGCCATCGCCGTGGCACCTGCCGCCGAATCTGTGGTGAACTCATCGGAGGCACTGGTTTTAGAATAACCGGTATGCGTGCAACTTTCAAGATTAAGACTACCTTTATTCGCTGTGAGCCCAGCATAAACCTGGGCGTGGCCCATTCCATCCCCAATCATCAAAATCACGTTTTTGACTTTACCAACAGGATTGATTTCTGCCAATTTTTTAACCGAATGGTAATTTTCAGTTTTATACCGCTGGGAGGTGGGTTCTTCGGGTTCTTCACTAATGCTATCCTGTGAATAACAGGAAACTGTTGAAAATCCGAAAATCACTATTAAAATTATCCTTGTGAAGTAGTTCATATCAATAAATGTTCTTCTATTCATTTCTCTTACTATTTTGTATAAGTAAATAAAATCGTAAATGAGCTTCCTGTTCCATATGATGTATTTACAGATATCTTTCCACCCAATTTTGCTATTGTTTCTTTAACAATATATAATCCAAGTCCTGAGCCCGATGACTTTTCTGATGCCCTGAAGAACATGTTGAAAATTTTGTCCTTTAACTCATCTTTTATACCCTGTCCGTTATCTTCTACTTTAATTTGAAGTTCATCATCAATCCCTTCTACCAAAATTTTTATGTAGGGTTTTTCTTGCTTAATATTATGGTATTTCACCGCATTTGTTATCAGGTTATTAAAAATAATTTTTAATCGCTGAGGATCGGAATAAAACGGTTTGGTAACATCTATTTTTCTTTCAAAGTTTATATCCTTCAGGTTTCTATATTCGTTAAGCTGGTCGCACGATGCATCAATAATTTTGTCAAAATCAATCATTTCTTTTCCTAATTCTGCTTTTACATTGGTCGAATACTCAATGATTGATAATATGAACTCTTCAAGTTTATGGATACTTTTTTCCATCATCTCCAGGTACTTGGTAAGTTCAGTATTTTTTTCAGTTTCCAGTTTCGAGATTCCAATTAATCCTAAAACTGATTTTAGCGGCGCTTTTAAATCGTGGGATGTATGATAGACGAAATTATCGAGTTCTTCATTTGTATTAAGTAATTCAATATTTGTTTTTTTGAGTCTTTTTTGCTGTTTTACAAGGTCATGGGTACGTTCGGAAACTAACTTTTCAAGTTTTTGATTCGTATACTTTAACTGTAGGGTGCGGAGTTGCACAAAGCCGAAGGATACCACACCAATAATTCCAACCACTAATAAATAGAGCTGTATGGTTTTATACCATGGGATATTTATCTTGAAGTTAAATCCTGCTTCCATTGTTTCTTTGCCAGACGAATCCCTGGCTTTTATCCTGAAGGAATAATCTCCTTTACCAAGCATCGTATATTCTTTTCGATCAGATTTATTCCAATCACTCCATCCCTCATCCAGTCCCTCCAGTTTTACGCTGTACTCAACTTCTTCTCCGGCCATCTTAGGAGTTGCATAATGAAATGTTATTTCTGTGGGATTGGATGTAAAAGGAAGAACCAAAGTTGAATCTTGTGAAGCCCTATACCAATAATGGTAATTGGTTTCTTCCCCGGTCGCAATGAATTCCCTTACCAGGGTTATATCATTTGTATGATCGTCATCAACAAGAAATTGAACATTATCAAGTGAGTCAAGATCCATTTTTGCGATTCCATCGCTTGTTCCAAGCCAGAGGTCATCGTTATTTCCCATTACGCCATGATATACCATATTTGCCAGGAGCCCTGATTTTCTATTCAATGTATCAAGGATTTTGCCCTGCTTATCACTAAAGATCATCCCTCCTTCCCAGGTTCCAAATGCATATAAATTGTCTGAAATTTTTATACCATCAAAAAAATAGTATTTTTTTAAATATTCACTTTCCTCACAATCAAATCTTGTGAGGCTTTCCGATTGGACGTTATATAAGAATAGACCTTCTTCCGATGTTATTATTAACCAATGTGATGTATCGTATTGAAAAGTTTGATATACTACATCATTTAGAATCTCATAGTTTTTTACAGGAACTATTGAATCACCCAAAATGGGTCCGAACTTTAGCGTTAAAAAACTTGAACCAAATATTACGCCGTCTATATCGAAGATATAAGACTCGGGCAGATGAATAATCTCTATTTTCTCATGATTCCATTTGTAGATGGCTTCATAGGACTGAAAATATACATTTGGCCCTGAAAACGCCACCTGCCATACTTCCCCTATTTCGCTTTTTATATCTCTAATTTCATTTGCTAAAGAAATATATAGAAGATTTCCATTTGGTTCCTGTTGAAGATATCCGAAATCATTATTTGCTCCCACAAAAATTATTTCATCTTCAGACATAGCTATATATCTGGTATCTGTATAAACGCCCATTTCAATAGTCAGCCATCGTGAACCATCATATTGGACCAGGCCCTTATCGGTGGCAAAATATAAAATACCGTAATTATCCTGCAAAAGATGATATACAAAAGCCCCGGCATTATAGACAGAGGGAGTGTATCTTTTCAAATACTCCGGGTTTTGGGCATTACCATAGCTGACTATAGCAACAAAAAATACCGTTAACCAATGTTTCATTTATATTTTAAAGATTCCTATTCAGGAACACGAAGGCCTTTTGCCCATGCAATCAATGTTTCTTTCTGCTCACTATCGAGTTTTGAATCTCCATGGATTATAAGATAACTGTTCAGGGGCATTTCTCCCTCTTCAATCATTTCTCCGATTTCTTCCAGTTTGTGATCTTTACGTTTTGCAGAATAGGTCCCCCATTCAGAAAAATTAAGCTCTTCCCTTGCATGATTGATATGATCCTTAATCCACCATGACAAGGGGGCAATATTTGTGTACCATGGATAAACAGATTCATTTGAATGGCAATCGTAGCATGAGGTCTTTAAAATGTCAGCCACATCACCCGAAACACTTTCATAACGAATGATATCATTTTTTTCTTCAACACGTGGATTCGTTTTATCAATTCTGAAAAACTGAATGATAATAATTACCCCTAATGC
>CAZONK010000230.1:0-4552 GCA_964581095.1 uncultured Roseivirgaceae bacterium | reverse complement strand
TATTTACAGGGGACCTTAAGAAGCGTATCGGGCTTGTACGGATAGCAAGCTGGTTTAATCAAAACCGGGGAATTGTAACTATTTGTGACCTGATTGTTGGAGACCTGACCCGGGATACACCTGACTTAAAATCGGAGGTAAAAGCAATGGACAAGATTCTGGAAAAGGAAGGACTTGTGGCGTTCAGCGAAGTAAGTGTTGTACCCGACTACGAATCAGGTGTGTTAACAGTTGCACAGGTAAAAGGGATTGCCGGCTTGCAGGCAAATACAGTGATGTTTGGGTGGTCTGAGAAAGCAGACCGGCTGGAGTCGCAACTCAGAATGATGAAAGCCCTCACAAAAGCAAAAAAGAACACAATAATTGTAAGAGTAAACTGGTCGCATGAGCCTGGTAAGGTGAAATGCATTGATCTCTGGTGGCGTGGTAAAAAACAAAATGGTGATTTGATGTTATTACTGGCATACCTGTTGAATCTGAATGCTGAATGGCGCGATGCCAGAATAATGATCAGGTCTATAGTTTCCAACGAAAATGAACGAAAAGGAATGAATGCAAGCGTGAAAACCATTGTTAAAAACGTTAGAATAAAAGCTGATACGGAAGTTATTGTGAAACCGGAAAACAAAACCGTGGTGCAGGTAATTCATGAATACAGCAAACATGCTGAGATCGTTTTTCTTGGCCTGAAAGACTTTGAAACGGGAACGGAAAAGCAATATAAAAATCAATTGATCGAACTCACCAGCGGTTTACAAACAACAGTATTTGTTCACAATGCAGGCGAGTTTGCAGGTAAGCTAATTTGATGGTTTGATTATAGGAAATTAAAATCGATGTTCATTAAGCTTAAAACTGCACCTTTGGTTTCCACAACTAATCCACTAAATTTGAATACGATCAACAAAACATATCAATCATGTCCATGAATAGAAATTTTGGTTTTATAGCAATTGCATTTGTTTTTTTAGTGGCATCCTGCCAGGTGGAACAAGAGAAAAAGGAACTTTCGGTCATTTCCCTCTTTTCTGATCACATGATCCTTCAGCAGCAGCAAGAAGTTGCCTTTTGGGGAGAATACACACCCAAAGAAAAAGTTACAGTTTCAGGGAGCTGGGGAAAAAGAGCAACAACAACTGTTGATGAACATGGAAACTGGACACTCAGACTTGCTACTCCCGAAGCAGGTGGACCTTTTACTGTGAATATTGTAACAAGTGATAGTACAATTACCTTCAACGATGTAATGGCCGGTGAAGTATGGCTGGCATCCGGTCAGTCAAATATGCAAATGCCCGTTAAAGGCTGGCCACCCAATGACCTTATTGACAATTCTGCAGAAGAAATTGCCAATTCAGATTACCCGGGAATAAGAATGTTCACTGTAGCCAGAAACCTTTCATTGGAACCATTAGATACGTTGGTTGGCCAGTGGGAAATCGCAGCTCCTGAAACAACAGGTGGATTTAGCGCCACAGCGTATTTTTTCGCCCGCAGATTGCACAAGGAATTAAAGATACCTATCGGCATCATTCACACAAGTTGGGGAGGAACCGTGGCTGAAGCATGGACGAGTAAAGGTCAGCTGAAGAACCTGGGGGATTTTGATGAAGATTTAGAAAGAATGGAGCTAACAAACAACAGGCAAATGAAGTTGGATTGGTTTTCAAAATGGAATACAGTAGCGTATCCCCAAACAGAAGAGGAATGGGAAAATATTGATTTTGGTGATTTGGAAGTTGTTAAAGCAGATTTTTCTGACACACAATGGACATCAATTAAACTGCCGGGAAGATTTGATCGATACGAATCTGGTGACCTGGACGGAGCATTCTGGTTCAGGAAAACAATTGAAATAGAAGACACTGGCTCAGACTATATACTTTCCATTGGATATGTAGATGATATGGATGCTACTTATGTAAATGGAACTAAAGTAGGGGGTATGGCAGGAAGTGGAAAATATAATACCAAAAGGGAATTCACGGTACCACAATCAATTCTTAAAAAAGGAGAAAATGTGATTGCCATCAGGGCAATTGACACCGGGGGGCCGGGTATAATTGGATCGCCGATGGTTTTATCCAATGAATCCGGGGTTTCCATATCACTGGAAGGAACCTGGAAATATATACCGGTAGCTGAGATTTATGAGAACAAATTCTATGTTTATAACTTCAATAATTCCAGTTTATCGGATCGTCCGAATATTGTAAAACTTCATCCGAATTTGCCAACCGTACTCTACAATGCAATGATTCATCCCGTTGTTCCTTTCACCATAAATGGAGCGATATGGTACCAGGGCGAATCCAATGTGGCCAGGGCTGAGCAGTACAAGAGGTTATTTCCGGCAATGATTGAAGATTGGAGAGCACAATGGAAATCTGATTTTCCGTTTTACTTTGTTCAAATTGCCCCTTTTCGATATAATCAAAGTTCTGATGTATCTCTGGATATGTCGCAGAAATTAAGGGATGCACAAAGACAATCATTGCAAACTAAAAAAACAGGAATGGTAGTGACGATGGATATTGGCAATTTCACTAATATTCATCCGGCAAATAAACAGGATGTAGGAGCCCGGTTGGCAGGACTGGCGCTTGCCAATGATTATGGAAAACAATTGGTAGCATCGGGACCTATGTATAAAAACCATGAAAAATCCGGAAATATTCTGATAGTTGATTTTGAGTTTAAAGGCACCGGGTTGGTAAATGATGATGCAGAATTAGACGGATTTGAAATTGCAGGAGCAGATAAAAAGTATGTACCTGCGGAGGCAAATATTGTAGATAACAAAATACAGGTATTTGCGGCATCCATATCCGATCCTGAATATGCCCGCTATGCATGGCGTGATAATGGCGTAGCCACCCTCTTTAACAATGAGGGTTTGCCGGCTTCCTCTTTTACCACAGAAAAATGACTTTGTGATTTTGGAGTTATAAATAACCCATAAACAAAGGTGATGAAATCATATCACCTACATGCTTCATTTACTTAACCTCAGCAATGATCTCATGATGGTTATAAATTAATATTTTCATGCGTTTCAATGTCCCCCTCCGGAGGGGGTAGGGGGAGGTAAAGCATTGAAACAGAAAGAAATGTCTGAATTTTAAGAATGAAAATTATAAGGGGTAATTTTTCAGGAAGAGATAAAGAGAAGATTAATTTTAGGCGGACGATAGTAAATTAATATGAATGATTCTCAAATAAATGTGGGGTTAGCTTCATTTGGAATGAGTGGGAGAATATTCCATGCTCCCTTTATTGAACGAAATCCAAATTTTAATTTAAAACTGATCCTGGAGAGGACGAAAACAAACTCCATAAAGCACTATCCAAATGCCAGGGTTGTTCGGGAATTTGACGAACTGATCAATGATGAAGATGTGGAATTGATCGTAGTAAATACACCCAACTATTTACATTTCGAGATGGCAAAAGCTGCGTTACTGGCGGGTAAACATGTGGTGGTTGAAAAACCAATAACAGTTACGAAAAAGGAATGTGAAGAGCTAATACAGATAGCAAAGAAGAAGGAATTGGTGCTGGCACCTTATCACAACAGGCGGTTTGACGGAGGTTATAAAACGGTCAAAAAACTTATCTCAGAAAATCGGTTGGGGACACTATCTAATTGCAGGATTACCATGCACCGTTTCAGACCTGAAATTGGGCCGAAGGTATGGAAAGAGGAGGAATACCCGGGTGCTGGTTTGCTGTATGACCTTGGTTCCCATTTGATCGATCAGTGCCTGGATTTGTTTGGCTGGCCACTTGCTGTTGGTGCGGACTTGCAAATACAGCGGAAAAACAGTAAAGTGATCGATTACTTTTGTATTACCCTGCAGTATGAAAATTTCAATGCCGAAATCGTATCCGATATGCTTACAAAAGAGGGCAAGCCATCTTATTCTTTTACCGGATCGAGGGCTTCTTTTGTTAAATACGGAATAGATCCACAGGAAGAAAGGTTAGGTGAAAGAGTGATAAACTGGGAGAAATTAGGGAAAGATCCGGAGGAAAACTATGGTACACTTACCAACAACATCGGAAATACAGAGCGGATCAAAACACAAGATGGCGATTACGGGCAGTTTTACCAAAATGTATTTGAAACTATTAGGATGAATGCTCCCTTACTCATTACTCCGGAACAAGCCTTGAATGTGATAAAGCTTATCGAATGGATCAAGGAATATCCTGTTACAACCAATCACTAATTCATAGTGATTTTCTATAGTATCTATCGGGAACTGATTTCAGGTATTAAATTGCCTTTAATGGATTTGAGTGCTATTTTTAATAGGTGTATGCTGTTGAACAATAAATTATGGCTTTTAGCCGCCTGATTTGGCATGCTAAAGCGCATAAATCGAAATATATAAAGGAAATAAAACGAATAAGTTCACATTAGCCAAACGTTGGGCATAAGGCTGCTTACATATAAACAATGAATAATGTACTATAAAATAAATTTTTGTGCCGGCCCGCGAAAAAAATAAAATCTTCCTACGCACAAAGCAACAGTGTGGCAGCCCAT
>CAZONK010000229.1:0-4612 GCA_964581095.1 uncultured Roseivirgaceae bacterium | reverse complement strand
AAGTGCCCCAGAAAGAATGAGGTCTTCAGGCATCCCCTTCACTATGCCCGTTGAGGAGATCAGGAGGAAGGAGTCCGCCATTTGTAATGCAAGGTCGAGCTCATGTGTGGCTACAAGAATCGTTTTGTCCTGGCTATGGGCAAGCTGCCTTAGTAATCTCATAATTTCCACCCGGTTATTCAGGTCAAGATGCGTTGTAGGTTCATCCAGAATCATAATTGGGCCATCCTGTGCCAGTGCCCGCGCTATCATGCATTTCTGGAGTTGGCCATCACTCAATTCATAGATTTTAGTTTGGAGTAAATCACCTATGCCTGCCAACTCAATGGCATTATTAATAATTTTCTGATCTTCATTTGTCAAATTAACAAACCAATTTGTAAATGGATACCGTCCAAGCGAAACCAAATCATATACATTGAGATTCGCACCTGTGACCCTGTCCGTTAAAACAACACTGATTTTTTGGGCAAGATTAAGGCGCGAATAGTCTTCCAACTCTTTTCCGTTGATGAATACGGAACCATTGAGTGGGGCCTGAAAACCTGCAATTGTTCTTATTAGTGTAGATTTTCCTGCACCATTTGCCCCCAGCAAACAAACCAGTTCACCTCCGTTTATTTCAATATTGATTCCATCAAGAACAACACTCGTATTTTTTCCTTTTTTGTAACCTATGGAAAGGTTCCTGGTCTGTATCGTGGACTCATTGTTCATGAAAATGCATTATTTGAAACCCGCTTTCTCATGATTATCCATATAACAACCGGCGCACCAACAATGGAGGTTACAATATTAATCGGTAACACATCTTCCTGGCCGGGTAGTTGCGAAATAATATCACAAATGAGCAAAAGAATAAGTCCTGTAAGCGCCACCAAAGGAATAAGTTTCTTGTGGTCACTGGTATTAAAAACAAGCCGGGTAATATGCGGAACAGCCAAACCGATAAAAGCAATGGGACCACTAAACGCAGTAATGGAGCCTGCGAGAATACATGTGCTTATAATTATCAATATCCGGCTTCTTTGAAGATTAACCCCCAGGTTCGATGCATAATTATCGCCCAGAAGTAAAGCATTCAATGATTTAAACAGGAAGAATGCAATGAGACTTCCCATAACCACTGCAGGTATCAGCACCTGGAGCTCAGCCCAGGTTACACTCCCCAATGACCCCAGTGTCCAGATTAAAAATATCTGGATTTGTTCGGCACTGCTGAAATATTGTAAAGCACCAACAATAGAACCCGTAATGCTTGCCACCATAATACCGATTATCAAAAGGCTGGTACTCTCACGGATCCTTAACGAAACCAATAAAATAATAAGAAACACGAATCCGGATCCCAGGCTGGCAGCGATCACAGTACCCCAACCGGTAAGGCCACTACCAACTAAAATCCCCCCTAAACTATAACTGGCAAGGACCAGAATAGCTACTCCAAGACTTGCGCCGGAGCTGATTCCCAATACAAACGGGCCTGCCAGTGGATTTCTAAACAGTGTCTGCATTTGCAAACCACTGATACCCAGTCCTGCTCCTACCAGAACAGCAGTAATGGCTCTTGGAAGACGGAAATAATAAAAGATATTGGACCATATCTCATTTTCGATATGGCCGCCAAACAACCCCGAAAAAATTACATTGATTGGAATATGAACATTGCCCAACGACAAATCAGCAATAAAAAGAAGCAAACCTGCCAGTGAGATTAGAATCACATAACTCCTACTGTTTCTGGTCATCCAACAAATATCTTATTCTCCTGAAAGTGGCATAAAAAAAAAGAGTTTATCTTCCTTGTAATATTCCGGGTGCAATATCATGACAAGATCATTCAAAATTAAGTCTGGTCGAAGATAACCCAATTCAAGGTATTCATTTCCTCCCTTATCTCCAATCCTCTTATTATAACTGAACACGTTCCCTGTTTTGAAAGCTTCAAACATGCCGTATCGTACATCCCCTTCACGGAGGGATTGTAAGGAATTGTACGAAGCCGTACCAATCCAATAATCTGCACCAGAGGCCTTTTCATAAACAGATTCGAAGCCAAGCTCCAGGAATCCAGGGGTGCTATCTGACTTCCACAAATATTGCCCACCCGCATCAAGAATTATTTTGGCCGCATAGTTTTTTCCACCAGGTAAAAACCAGGTATCACCATATACCACCCCGCTGAAAACGGTAGGATGCGTTGAAGCTTTTATACCCATTTCATTAGCCTTTTTGTATTCGCTCACTATTCCTGAAAATATTGAGTCAGCAATTGAGGTTTTGTCATAAAATGCTGCTACGAATTTGATCCATTCTGCCCTTCCTAACGGATGCTCCTCCCTGTATTCAGCATTGATTACAATAGGAATTCCCATTTGTTCAATTTTGCCCAATTGTCCCATGTCACCCGTCATTAAATAACCCATAACCATCTCGGGCTCCTCGGCTAAAAGTAATTCAATATTTATTCCCTGCTCACGGCCCAGGTCTGCTACCTGCTTATTATCCACCATCTGTCTCACCTGTTTCGACGATATGTAATCTGTATTGGGAAATCCCTTTAATGTTTCAATCACACCAAGATATTCCAGTAGGGGAATGTGGGTTGTAGATGTACACACTATTGATTCTACAGGCACTTTAATTACATTTTTTCCACGAAGATTATTTGGTTTGGCGGTATTCCTGGGCACGAGATAATAAGTAAAACCTGAATTAGCTCCCTGAAACGGTGATAATACTTCAACTTTTTTGTACCCCTCATACTCTTCAATCCTGAACCCATTTGCATATTGAAGGGTAATTTCCTTACCGCGCTCCTGATGATTTTCCTGAGCAGATTGGCAAGAAAATAACAGGAGTACGAAACCGGTATAGAAAAAAGAAAGTATAGTGTTGCGCATCGGGCAAATATACAATTTGACCCATTCATTTGATGTCCGTAATTTGGATTTACTACGATCCAAAAATTCAGGATAGTTTAGAATGAAGCAGATAACCCAATATAAAAATTACGCCCCGGCCTTGGAATATTTCCCCAATCAAGATGTTCCCAATAATAAACATCCCCCAGGTTTTCAATTCCTGCATCCAGCCGAAAGGCCAGCTTCTTCCATTTCATTGATTGAGAAAATCTTACATTGACGGTATAAAATCCATCCGTCTTATCTTCAAATGTAATGAGACTAACACGATTTTGCGATGTAGCCCACTCATGTTCTATAGATCCGCTAAAGCCCTTTCCATGAAATCGTAAACTTGCATTTCCCTTCAGGGGCGGGATCAATGGAAGTGGGTTATCTTGGAAATCAGCGCCATATGTATACTTTAATGAACCAATAACATCGAGAAATGACCAGGGTAAAATAACAATTCGTGCCTCTGATCCCAATAGTCTTGCAGCATCCACATTTCGGTATTCTTTAACTCCTACCGCCCCAATCGTCATTGTGCTCAAATCGGGATTATATATTCCAATTATATAATCTGAAAAATGGTAAACAAACCCGGACAATTCCATTTCAAATGTTGAATTACTGTATTTTACACCAGCATCTACCTGGGCAGAACGTTCAGGATTGATATTGGGATAACCAATGTAATCAAACCCATCGTAACTGTTGTATAAGTAGAAGCCAAATTGCTCCGATTCGGTTGGGAGTCGTGATCCATAACCAGCACTAAATTTGGTGGATATGGTGCTAGAAATTTGTTGTTTCCAACTTGCAGATACGGAAGGCAGCGCCTGAACATATTGGTCTTTCATTGTATAAGGAAATACAGAAAATTGTTGTTTTCCCATTTCACTTTTCATAGAAGTAGAACTAACCTCCAGGCGAACTTTGCCAAATAATGAAGAAGACCCTGAAAGCATAAATTCATCACTGACAGTGGCGCCACTTGCAAATCGATGAATATCAGGCCATGTAAGCATATACATAGGAAATTCACCATCGGGATCCATCGTCATTTCTGCAAATGCCCGTGTATTATAAAAATCCATCCTTCCTTTCAGCGTGTGCTTTTCAGAAGTTTTAAATATATTTTCAGCATACCCTCCCAAAGTTGTTGTCCAACCAGGCATATCCATATGCATTTGAACATTCTCCCTCTTGGTATCATCCATGATATGATTTATATGATTAGCATAAATTTTTAGATCCAGGGAGTTTGACCAGTCCGATAAATTAAATTTTGACCATGTAACACCTCCAACAATTGCTTCGGCCAGCGATACATCCATAGGAAGTGCAGGATACCCAATATCCATCGCCCTGTCATAGAGTAAGTCAACATCCAGCAACTGGGTTTTATTAATCTTTATCTTACTATTGACCGAAGCGTTGATTTTTTCATATCCTGAATTATCAACAATCGCTCCACCACCGGCTATATAATCCTGGCTATTTCTATAAACACCATTTAATCTCCATCCATATTGCTTTTTTGTATCCGAAATGCCCAAGCGTACCATTTTGTTATTTGATACCGACTGGAATCTTGCTCCCACTTCACCAATCATGGCCTCATCCAATCCTACTTTCGATTTTTTGAGTTTCATATTTAGCTGGCCGCCCACCGAATTACCTGCGTCGGATCCTGCAACACCATG
>CAZONK010000228.1:0-4614 GCA_964581095.1 uncultured Roseivirgaceae bacterium | reverse complement strand
GAATAATTCATCCTTATTATGAATATCAGAGAAAATCGAATCTGCATTTTCAAGCGACTTATCGCGAAGTAAGTGATAGAGATAAAGAAGATTTGTTTTGGCAAGTTTGTCCTCACTATTATGAAGCCATTTAATGGCGTTGATAAGTAAACGGACAACGGTATTGCTTTCTACTTTGAGGGATTTATCTGTGATGACTTTATAGTTGTTTTGTATCAGGTATTCAGCAATTTCATATCCTCTTGTCCATTTATCCACAAGAATTAAAAAATCCCCAGGTGTATAGCCAAGCTTCAAATTCTCCTCTATTACCTTTAGTGTGCGCTCTTTTGCTTTTTCGGCCCATGAAAATTCTTCTTCTTTTGAATAAAACCTCATTTCTATATAACCGTCTTCCTTTTTGAAGGGTTTCTGCTCCAGGTGATGGTAGGTTTCCTGAATCAGGGTATCATTCGGTGGAATATTACTGTTTTGGGAGAGTATATTACAAGCTGTTTCAAAAAATGAATTGTTAAACAAAACGATATTTTGTGCACTGCGGTAGTTGGTATCCAGTTCCTTTTCACGGGTTTGTCCTCCAAATAATTGCAGATCTTCCTGAATACCCGATATCAACAATTTCATATCTCCACCACGCCACCTGTAAATGGATTGCTTCACGTCCCCAACAATCAATACCTGACCGAAGTTTTCAAGAACATTTTTTACCAGGGGTAAAATATTTCGCCATTGATAAAGCGATGTATCCTGGAATTCATCGATCAGGATGTGTTTGAAACGTGACCCGATTTTTTCATAAATGATGGGTGCGTCATTGTTATCAATTACCTGGTTGAGCAAAAAAGCGTGGTCCGATAATAACACAAGGTTATTTTCTGATCTGTACGCTACAAGATTGTCATCGATATAGCTCAGAATTCCATAGGAGTAAATGTTTTTCAACAAAAGGACTGCTGAATTGTAATTTCGGTGATGCGTTTCGTAATACGATAATATTTGCATCCCCAGGTCTTGTAACCCTCCTAGCCGGGCTTCTTCAATCTGCTGAATTTTTGGAGAAGACTGCGCGTACCAATTTTTTTCTCCATGAATGGTTTTTACAAATGTTTCAGAGAAGTCGTAATCAAATCGAAGGAATTTATAAAAGGTATTGGCCCAACTCCTGCTTCCTCCCGAAAAATCAGCCGTTGTCAGGCCAAACTTTGCAATCAGGTCAAGGGCTTCCCTGGCAGTTTCTTTTAGTTCATTTTCAAATGAATACCTCGTTTTGTTTAGTTTGTTAACGAACACACGAAATGCATCCAAAGTGGCTTTCCTTTGCCCAATTCCTTTTCTGAAATTTTCTTTAAACAAATCCCTTCCAAGTTCCTTCAGGTTACGGTCGATATCCCACCCTTTATCCACATCCATTTTGGAAAACGCGAAATCCTCCAACCATGTTTTCAGTTGTTTATCGCTGGAAAGCAAATCATACAACTTTTCAACAGCTACTTCCACCGCCCTGACTTCATCGACATCTATATCGTATTTCATGGGAAGGTCGAGTTCACGTGCAAATCCACGGAGCACCTTAGAGAAAAAATGATCGAGGGTACTTACTCCAAATTGCCCGTAATTGTGCAAAATTTTAATTAGTGCGGTCCCGGCCCGTTGAGTTATCTGCATTTTGATCCCTTCTTCCTTAAAATCATCTTCAATAGCTTCTCTTATCCCTGTTTGCTCATCCCTGGAGATCCGTGCCAGTTCCGCAAGGATTTTTTGCTTCATTTCATCAGAAGCCTTATTCGTAAATGTAATGGCCAGGATCTTTCGATAATCATCCGGATCGCGCAACACTATTTTCAGATAATCTTTTACGAGTGTAAAGGTTTTCCCTGACCCCGCTGATGACCTGTAGATGGTCAGGTTCTGGAGATTTTGGGGTTTCTCCTGATCGTAAAACAGTGGGAGTTGCAAGATTTAATATCGGATAAATGTGGTAAAAATTCTTAATAGCAAATTAGTGAATTGTAGTTGAAATTGTAATGAAATCTGGTACTAATGACGAAGCGACGATGGATAGAAGGGTGCAGGGTTGGAATGTTGGAATGTTGGAAATGATTAAATGATTGAATGATTGAATGATAACTTATTGGGTAACAGCCTTCACATTTTTCCAGTATTCCATTATTCCATAAATATGATACGTTCTAAATACTTTGATCATACAAAACTAAAGTATTCGTTCATCTACCGAAACAATTTTCCATAACTTTGCAAAATGAAAAAACAACGGGTGGTTGTTGGACTCTCTGGTGGCGTAGATTCGAGTGTTTCCGCACACTTACTCCTCGAACAGGGGTATGAAGTGATTGCTATGTTCATGAAAAACTGGCACGACGATTCAGTAACCATCAGTGACGAATGCCCGTGGCTGGAGGACAGTAATGACGCATTATTGGTAGCCGAAAAACTGGGGATCCCTTTCCATGTCATTGACCTGAGTAAAGAATACAAAGAACGGATCGTGGATTATATGTTTCGCGAATACGAACAGGGCCGTACGCCCAATCCGGACATCTTGTGCAACAGGGAAATCAAGTTTGATATTTTTCTTAAAGCAGCAATGAATTTAAAAGCGGATTTCGTTGCAACGGGGCATTACTGCCAAAAAGGGGAATTAGACATTGATGGTAAAACAACCTATCAACTACTGGCCGGAGCAGATAAGAACAAAGACCAGAGTTATTTTCTGTGCCAGCTAAACCAGGACCAATTGGCTAAATCCTTATTTCCTATCGGCCATTTGCAGAAACCGGAAGTCAGGGCCATTGCAAAAAGCATCGGGCTTGCGACAGCAGATAAAAAAGATTCACAGGGATTGTGCTTTATTGGGAAAGTACGGTTGCCCGAATTTCTACAACAGCAACTGAAGCCCAAAAAAGGAAAAGTAATAGAGATTGATAAGGATGCTTTGCAATACAGTAAGCAACTGGTAACGGCAGGTTTTGATGAAAAAGCAACCTCATTGGAGGAACTGGCAGCGCCTTATGTTTATCAACAATCTGATGGGGACGTAATAGGTGAGCATAACGGAGCCCATTATTATACCATTGGCCAGCGCAAAGGGTTGCATATTGGCGGTAAAGAAAATCCACTTTTTGTGATTGCAACTGATACAAAAGAGAACCTGATTTATGTCGGGCAGGGTGAAGACCATCCCGGGTTGTACAGAAACGGATTGTTTGTAACAAAAGAAGATATACATTGGGTCCGGGACGATTTAAAAATGAAGATTGGTGAAAGCCGAACCTACCTGGCAAGGATCAGGTACCGACAGCCGCTACAAAATGCCAAACTATACCTTGAAGCCAACGGAATGTATATCATGTTTGATAAAATGCAACGGGGGATCACTTCGGGGCAGTTTGCGGCCTGGTATGATGGTGAGGAGTTGATTGGGTCGGGAGTGATTCAGTGAAATTAGTGATCAGGGGTCAGGGGTCAGGAGTCAGGAGTTGACCATTTTGCGGTACGATGCATTACTATATAATCTAGCAGCTTTCTTTAGCATCCAGTTTATAACTAACTTAATAGTTGTTAAACTGATAACTTAGTTGTAAGTTTAATTGGTCAAAAGATATTTAAAGTATTAAATCAATGAAAAATTCTATAAGAATAAAAGAAGAAGACATTATTGAACAATATCCTAAACCAAAAAAACATTGCATTGCTATACCGGCAGTTTGGAAAATGAATATTGGAGCGATACCAGTCGTGCTTCTTTTCATAACAACATTCTCTTGTCAAACTCAGACTGAACCAATTGAATTGATCGGGAATGAAAATAAATCTATTGAGTTGAGAATAACCAATACGAAAGAAATTTACATTGATAACAAATTAACCTTAATCGATAGCGTTGGCATCAAAATCTCACAATTGGTTGCGGGTTTTTCAAAATCGGAGTGCGAAAACTATATTGTGAATTTAACCATTGACAAAGAAGTCGAAATTGGAATCCTATCAGATGTACAACAACAATTGAGGGAGGTAAATGCGAGACGTATTGAATACGTGACCATTCAATAATCAATTGTTGAGTGAACACTCTCCAATTCAACAACTGTCATAAAATGAGATATTTTGACATTTCCGGTTTCTACTGTCAAGCTTTTGAGAGATAAACTTGTTAAAATCAATAATTATTATTTTTTGACATTACATTAATGTAAATGTCATATTTTGATTTTATCTGACAATAAACTTATTAAATGTTAAATGTGAGTCCGTCTGATTTCAGAAAAGTTTGTAAAGAAATTGTTAAGTAACAACTACATTATAGCAACGGGTGTCTGGTTTTCCAAGACAATGATCTTTGTAAGATTGGAGAATGGTAGTGAAATTGGTACTCCAACAGAACGTTACCCCAGATCAGGAAATGCAATTATTGGATAACTTCCGGACAGTTTGTGGGTCCAGAAATGACTATGCGGAGTTGATCGGGTCAATCGTGATACAGTAATTCAGTTGCCAGGAGTCAGGATTCAAGAATCAGTGAAATTAGAAATGTTGAAATGTTTGTAACTATTCAGGAGACCAAATGGTATTAATGATTCATTTATGGATGTAAAT
>CAZONK010000227.1:0-4651 GCA_964581095.1 uncultured Roseivirgaceae bacterium | reverse complement strand
AAGAAAGAAAGGATAAAAATGGATAATCACCTGACATTCGTTTACAATAAAACTTGTAACTACTCAGCCCTATTTTGACTAAAACAAAGTATTAAAAGTGCGGTTTTAGCCACTAAGACACAAAAGCACAAAGTCAGCACAAAGAAAACTTTAGTGATTCTTAGAGTCTTTCTGCCTTTGTGGCATATTTACATCCATAAATGAATCATTAATACCATTTGGTCTCCTGAATAGTTACTAAAACTTAAATGGTTAATTCTATTAGTTTATATAAATGCGCTTTTCCTTTTCCTGAATTAATTTGCCAATTGGCTTCAAACCAAGCCCTAATTTATTTGAGAATTCCATGAATTGCTGTTCATTATGTGGCTCAATAGCCACCAATAATCCTCCGCTGGTCTGTGGATCTGCCAGAAGGGCCTTTTGGTCCTCAGTAATTGGGCCTATTTTGCTTCCATAGCTTTCCCAGTTTCGTTGTGTGCCTCCGGGTGATAAATTTTTGGAGATATAGTAATCAATATTATTAAACCGGGGCACAGCATTAAAGTAGATTTCAGACGACAGATTACTTCCTTCGCACATTTCTGTTAAGTGACCAAGGAGTCCAAATCCTGTTACATCTGTCAATGCCTCAACATAAGGAAGTTTGCTGAATTGCATTCCGGCATCATTTAATGTAAGCATTGATTTTTGGGCAGCAGAAATATCTTCCTGTTTTACCAAACCCTTTTTCTGAGCAGTGGTTATAAGTCCTACACCAAGAGGTTTGGTAAGGTATAGCAGGGCATGCTCTTGTCCGGTGTTATTTTTTTTCAGGTTTTCTTTTCGTATAATACCTGTTACAGCGAGCCCATAAACAGGTTCAGGGTTATCGATGCTATGCCCTCCGGCCACTTCAATACCTGCACGTCTACAGGCATTACGGCCTCCCTCAAGTACTTTGCCTGCAATCGCAGAATCTATTTTATCAACCGGCCAACCCAATATTGCTATTGCCATTAAAGGCCTTCCACCCATTGCATAAATATCGGATAGTGCATTTGTTGCCGCAATAGCTCCAAAATCGTGCGGATCATCAACAATAGGCATAAAGAAATCAGTTGTTGATATGATAGCCTGTCCGTTTCCAATATCATAAACGGCGGCATCATCACGTGTACTGTTTCCTACCAATAAATGCGAATTGCTACTGGCAGTGGCAGTGGAAATAATTCCTTCAAGGATTTTTGGAGATATTTTGCAACCACACCCGGAGCCGTGACTGTATTGAGTTAACTTAATTTCAGACATTGATTGAAACAGTTTTGAGAACAGCAGCTATTTTTTTAGCGATTATCGAGGGATTGTTGTCAGCGATCTCCAACGTATGGAAGATATTCTTTTTATTTTTCTCTAACAAGCTACGATAAGACTTATCATAATAATTAAGCATCATTCGAGCCACCCCTTCAAGATCATTATCATAAAGTCTTTTAATTGATAATTCCGTATTAACACCACCAAGTTTTTTAGTTATTTTATGAATGCAAATTTCAAGTTCAGACTTTTTATATTTACCATAATCTTCTACCAGGTTTTCAATTCGAAGTTCTACAGGGAGCGATAGTCGCATGATTGGGCTATTCTTCATTTTTTGCCACAATCGTTCTGGTAAGGTTACTTTACCAATGAACGAGGATTCATCTTCAACAAATAATGGATTCAACACATTACAATTAAGAAAAGCATCAATTACAAGGTTCTGAAAGTGTTCATTTGATGGCTGTATATCTTCACCTATTGCCCCAAAAGCAGATCCTTTATGGTTTGCCAATTTTTCAAGATCTACAACTTGTTCACCTTGTTTTTTAAGTTCGTGCAAAATTTTTGTTTTACCTGAACCTGTTTCACCTCCTATGAGAACAATGTCAAATTTGTCAAACAAAGTTTCCATGAGATTACGGTAGCTTTTGTATCCATCTTTAAGGATGTAACACTGATAGCCCATGGTTTCAAATAGCCAGGCTACGCTTGAAGATCTCATTCCTCCCCGCCAGCAATGTACCTTAACAACAGCACCCTCACCATTTACATGTTTTTCGAGCTCTTCTATCAAAGAGGCCAATTTTGGGCCTGCAATTTTTAACCCATCCTTAAGGGCAGTGCTTTTTCCCTGGTGTTTGTATGTAATTCCAACATCAGCGCGCTCAGAATCAGTGAATAGGGGAATATTAACTGCACCAGGTATATGACCTTTTTCGTATTCTCCGGGTGACCGTACGTCGATTACAGGTGCTTTGGGCGATTGGTTTAGAAACTCAGAAATAGACATTTGTTCCATTGTGGTCAAAGGTACAAACTCGGGTGAATAATACTTGTAGACGATCCACGTGAATAAATATTTATCATAGAGCGTTATTGTAGTTGTTTGTAGATTTACATCAAACCAGAAGTAAAAATGATAGACAGTAGTTCAAGATCAAGGGCCCAGGAGTCACGTGCGGCCATCGAACGAATTTACATTGCGATGCGCCATTTGTTTATCAGAGGAAGTTATAAACCACTTGGTATTTCCGGTGAATCATTGCGTTCGGCACTAATAACACTCCGGCCAGAAATTTACGGGTCAATTGCTGATGAGGAAAAAGTTGAATTGGAAGGATTACTGTATGTAATGGAAAGGTTGCCAAGAGGAATTGAAGAATGCAGATATGTTCGTTTAATATCCCGTGAAGGACTTGAAAAATCTAATTATGTTCCAATCATTCCCCCTAAGCGGGTACGAAACTGCTACAGGGTTGATGAAGAACAGATGTTCATAGAAATGACCCGTGGGAGAAGTGATATCTATGATATTCTCACCCATCTTACTTTTGTTTACAATGAGGCGGAGAAGATCAGGAACAATAGCATCACATTTCACAAAAGGTTAAAACAGAACTGGGTCAGGCTTGAAGAAATCGTAAAAAAGGAAGGAAGTGGCGAGAAATTTAATATTGAGCAGGCGTATACATATTTAAGTATCGTGCTTGGAAGGACCTACGAAGAAGTATCGATTGCCGGTGATAAATTTGCCAAAAAGAAAACCGTCAATAGCCTGTTTCATATCGTTTACTGGATGGGAAAACTTTCAATTGAGGAATTTTTAGAGGAAAAAGATCGAGAAATCACGTTTGGGGCCATACTCAGGGAACGAATAGGTCACCATTTGTTTGGCGAATTATGGGCTGAAAATATCAAAAAATCGTTGTTGGATAATGATCTGCTGGATCGGCCCATTCATATCATTTCTGCAAATCCACATAGCGTGATGAACAGCTTGTACTCAATTGATGCACTAAAATCCTTTGAAAAAAAGCAGGCAAAAACTATTGGGGAGCTGGCAGAACTTTTGAGTAAAGATAAATCGGGTAAGTTGCAAAACCGAGTTCTGAAATTTGCCCAGAAAAATGGTTTAATACAAATCGATGATATCTCAGGGACAAACCTGGGAGTACAGATTATTGATACAACAAAGCTTGCGCAGGTGAAATTATCTTCCAGGTTGGTATATAATAATAAGACCATTCAAAGGATTAAGCCTGTTTTGGTTGTAATGGATTATGCATTTGGTGAACAGGCATTTGAAACAATGGATGAATTGCTTAAACCTTATGATACAGATGGGATCACTTACCCGCTAAATATCAGCTCTGTAAGTATTATGGGTAAAGCAGGAATATTGGAGGGAAAGAAGGGGGATATTATGGTGCCCACTGCACATGTATTTGAAGGAACTGCTGATAATTATCCATTCGAAAACGATTTTGATGTAAGTGAATTTGAAGGTTATAACCTGAATGTGGAAGTAGGACCAATGGTAACTGTATTGGGAACTTCATTGCAAAACCGTCAGATTCTTAAATATTTCCAAAAATCCTCCTGGAATGCTGTAGGATTAGAAATGGAAGGTGCATTTTACCAGAAAGCGATCCAGTCAGCAGCAATGATCCGCAAAAGCATTGATGCAAATGTAAAAGTTCGTTATGCCTACTATGCTTCAGATAATCCATTGGAGTCGGGCAGTACACTGGCATCCGGTAGCCTCGGCATTGATGGTGTAAAACCCACTTACATTATTACAGTTGCTATTTTAAATAAAATTCTCAGGTAGGTTAGAATAATAGCACCAAAAGTGTATATTCAGATTTTAATTTTCAGTTAACTCTTCGCAATAATGAATAACCGCAGAAATTTTTTAAAAAAGTCAGCAACATTTTCATCTTTCCTGGGGCTCTCATTCCTTGGAAATAAAGGAATTGCCGCAAGTTTACTAAAACCAACAGGAAATCCAATTGTTATTTCAACCTGGAACCATGGGATCCCTTCAAATGCTGCTGCATGGGTGGTTCTCAGCAGTGGGGGGAAAGCTATTGATGCCGTGGAAGCAGGAGTAAGAATTCCTGAAAGTGATCCAAATATTCGATCGGTAGGATATGGAGGCTTTCCGGATATGGAAGGCAATGTGACACTGGATGCCTGTATTATGGATGAAAATCAAAATTGCGGATCAGTTGCGTTTCTGCAAAACATCAAAAATCCAATTTCTGTTGCCCGACTGGTGATGGATAACACACCGCATGTAATGCTGGTTGGTGAGGGTGCCCTGCAATTTGCTGTTAAAAATGGGTTC
>CAZONK010000226.1:0-4703 GCA_964581095.1 uncultured Roseivirgaceae bacterium | reverse complement strand
ACAGGTGTAATGAATATGCATAGCCAATTTGAATCTTGTTTAGTAAGTAGGGAAGGTTCCGGTAATCCGCTTCCTGGTTCAGGGGTATTGGTTGTGTCAACAATGGTTCAAAGGGAATATACGCGATATCGCCGTCAGGAATAATTAACAACTGTGAGGATGTATTTTCTTCAACCAGGGGTTGAACCAGCAGGGAATAGAGGTGGTGTGCATTATATGAAAAATTTGAAAATCGTTCTGTGGCATTGATTAGCAATACAGGAGTGTTGATCTCTTCTTTGAAGGCATTAATTAACTCGGTGACTTTTTGTTTTCCCCGTTTGATAAATGTAATCCTTTTTGAGGTTACGCCAATCGCGTAAATGCTGCTGTCACCCCAGAAATACTCGATGAGTTGGCTTTCATTTTCTTTCGTAATTTGATTTGAGATAGCCTGAACATCGAGTTTTACTTCAGGATTGATATACAACGGGTAATTTTGATCAGTAAATTCTTTCAGGTCTGCAAGTTCCCTTCCGGCTATAAATAGATTGGTTTGTAAACTATCGATTAAATGGCTATCCGGTACCCGCTGATGCCGCTCATTTGCCATTTCCTGTTTCACACTGCCAATTATTTCCATAAGATCATACTCCAGGTCGATAATGCTGTCAGGAACGCCGGCATTGTTATAATTTGTCGCTCTCTGAATGGATTCAAGTAAAAACATTGATTTTGTTTTCTCCATAATCTCCAGGGCATGGAATGCATATTTGGAATCATTTGTGTGCAGATATAACAGGTAATCTGTTTCAATCACAGATTGGTAAAGTGATTTGAAGTCTCCTGACAAGACAAGGGAAGAAATTTCCTCATAAAATATGGACCGATATATGGAAAGGGCAGAGTCGGCTATTTGAAACACCTTATACGATTTTGTTAGTACAGGTAAGTTGGTCGTATCCAAAAGATAGATTTTTTGTAATAGCTCAGCCTTGCTTCCCAGGCTATATAATACATTTTGACTAATTCCCACTTGTTCCACATTTGGATTATTGTCCAGGTCGTATCGATCGAATCCATCAATACCTGCGATGAGCGAGTATTGATAATAGTACAAGGCAGAATCAAGATTATCGATGGATTCATAGAGATCTCCGATCGCCCAATATATCGAAGAGGTAACATCATGTTTTTTGCCATAATAATCCAATCTGATTGATAAGCATTTTTTATAAAAATATAAGGATGAATCATATTTATTCTGGAATAAATAAGCTAATCCCATGTTAAAGTAAGTATCAGAACGTGCAGATGGGTTGTTGAATCCATTCGTTTTATTGTTCTCCAGTCCTTTATTGAAAAATAATTGAGCTTTTTTGTGCTCACCCAGTTCATTATAGGCTGTGCCAATGTTATTATAGTATGTTGTCAGGCTATAATCATATGGCCCTTTTATTTTTTGAATGTTTTCTATGGATTCATTATAAAGCTTAATTGCTTTTTCAAATTCATTGTGAGTAAAGAAAATATTTCCAACCAGTTGAAGTGAGTTTGATAAAAAAATACTTTTATCGGGATTTAACCTTCCAATTCGAAGTGCTTCCAGTCCATGATTTATTGCCTGTTCGTAATTTCCCTGGATCCGGTAGGATGATGCTAAACTGTAGTATGTGCGTGCAATGTCCATATGGTTTTCAGGTAAAATTATTTCCCGAATTAGCAGCGATTGTTTATACCAGAACAGAGCACTGTCAGCATTATAATACCGAAACCGGAAAACCCTTCCGATTCCTGAATAGCTTGCGGCCATTGAAACAGAATCCTGTAAGAGTTCCCTAACCTTGAGTGCCTTTTGGTGAAATAATAATGCTTTTTCAGGTTCGTTTTTTAAGTAATAATAAATTCCATAAACGTAGTTCGTTTCTGAAATGGTTAACTTTTCAATTCCCGGGTGGTTGGCAATTATACTTTCAGCGTCGAGAAGGTTTTTTGACATGGAATCGGTTTTCCTTAGGGAGCTGTAGCTTAACGCTGCTCCATTCAACGCCTGTACATACATTTCCCAGTCTTTGCTGGTTCTGGCTTCTTTTTTTAGAGATAAAAATATTTCAATTGCCTCCTCGTATTTACCCTTTTCATGAAGTGTTTTTGCTTTTTTATATTGAAATTCAAGGTTATCGTTGTTGATGATACACGCCCAACTTGTACAATTGATAAAAATCAGCAGAATAATAACTATGATTTTAGTACATTGGCATCGAGGTCGATATGGGAGAGTGTGGGTGGTATTGATAAGTTAAAACTAACAATTTTTAACAAATTTAAATGACAAAATATTATTAGATGGGAAAGGACGATATATGCGCAATTTTAAATCAGCTATCAGTTGAATACAATGAATATGATCATCCACCTGTATTCACAGTGGAAGAAGCACAAAAATACTGGAAAGATATTCCCGGAACTCATTGTAAAAATCTGTTTTTAAGGGATAATAAGGGGAAGAAGCATTTTCTGGTAATCCTCCCTCATAACAAGCAGGTGGATCTTAAAAAGCTGGGTGAAATTACAGGAGCAGGGCGGTTGAGTTTTGCCTCCGAACAACGACTGGATAAATATTTAGGGTTAACCCCCGGATCAGTTTCACCTTTCGGATTAATTAACGATACCGAAAACCATGTGGAGGTATTTATAGATGAGGATTTATCAAAGGTCTCTTTACTGGGATTTCACCCAAACAGGAATGATGCTACACTTACTTTGTCATTTGACGGCCTCATGCAATTTTTCGAATGGACAGGAAATGAAACTCATTTTGTATCCCTGTAGGTAGCTGAAAAGAAAGTAACTTGCAGAATGGCTTCCATACCTGATTTTGTACAACTTATTGAAGACAGTCTTTCTTCCGGCGAGTTTGTAAAGATTACCCTGAGTAAACCGGTGCATGCTTCATCGGAACTTCGAAATGTATATATCCGTAAAATACTCATTAAAAATAAAGGGCATTTATCCTTTACTTTTCGATACAAAACCAATGACCAGGTAAAAAATTATCTGCCCAAAGCAGGGTTGGAGGAAATCGATACTCTTTTGGAGAATATATTCATGATTGCTAATCTGTTTACAATACACGAACAGGTAACGATCGAGAGTGCGCCAAAAGGAAATTACAAATTGAATCGAAAAGGAGCTTCAAATGTTTTAGCTGATACTTCTCATGATCAGAATAAATCAAAACGAGTGGAAGCAGATAGTCGTTATCTAAAATTGTTGGGTGTTTCGGATGAGAATGGTAAAGTCATTCCCAAAATGGCGGACAAATACCGACAAATAAATAAATACCTTGAGATATTGGATGGGCTGATAACATCCAATAAATTTCCCAACAAAATTAGTATTGTTGACATGGGATCAGGAAAAGGTTACCTGACGTTTGCACTGTATGATTTCCTGAAAAACAAGCAAAGGTTGGAAGTGACAGTATTGGGAATTGAATTAAGGAGGAGCCTGGTAGATTTTTGTAACAAAACTGCCAAAGAATGTGGCTTTGATGGTCTTTCCTTTGAATCCCGAACCATTGAATCTGTAAAGGATCAAAAAATTGATATATTGATCGCTTTGCATGCTTGTGATACTGCTACGGACGATGCATTGGCTGCTGGAATTTTTTCTGACGCATCCCTGATTGTAACTGCACCTTGCTGCCACAAGCAAATCCGAAAACAAGTAAAAGGAAGGGAGCAGGAAAACCCACTTTTGAAGTATGGGATATTCAGGGAACGGCAACTGGAAATGGTTACTGATGCAATGCGAGGCATGTTATTGGAAAAGCACGGGTACAGATCCAAAATATTTGAATTTATTTCCAACGAACATACAAGAAAAAATATAATGCTGATAGGGCAGAAGGTGGATCAAAAAGCTTCTGTTGAAACTATTGATAAGCAAATTTCTGATATAAAAGATGAATACCATATTGAGTATCATTATCTGGAGAAGTTGCTGGAATGATTGAATGTTGGACCTGTATGCCGGAGGCATAGTGTTAGAGTAGTGCGTTACAGGTGAATTTTATGCATGTTTTAAATAAAAATCGAAATATTAATTCTTAGATCCGAATTCCATAAAAGTGAGAATAAACATCTCTGTGAACCTCAGTTCAATAACTTTTTAAAGTCTGATAAAGGTGGTTAAATGGAATAATGGCTACCTGCAAATTGACGTTTGTAACCAAGGGTTTGGTGAATCGCTCAAACCATTCATCTACCGACATCCTGACCATCAGGGAAGGATCTGTATGTTCTTCACAGAGAGATTCTTCACTTTGTTCAAAATGACGTGTACAGGCTTGTTCAGAACGCTAAATCAGACCTTCAGCTATTTAATCCGCATCCAACATGTGCCATAACCTCGAAAGCCAGTTTCTGCGTACAACAGGTTCTTCAATTATCTCTTCAGGTTGTTTTTCGGAATCTTCAATAACGTTTGCCTTTATGCTTGTGGAGGCCTGGATTTTTTGTTGTTCTTCCAGGTATCTAAGCCGTCGTTGATCTTTGTTTCTTCTAGCTTGAATCTTCCTTTGGCGTTTTGCTTCTTTTTCTTCACGTTCGCGCTTTGCTTCTACAGGATTTTTACGCAGTTTTTCGCTTCGTCTTTTATTTCTGCCTCGTTGTCTTCTGTTGTCAACAGAAGGTGTATTTTCCACTTTTTGAATTTCTTTT
>CAZONK010000225.1:0-4839 GCA_964581095.1 uncultured Roseivirgaceae bacterium | reverse complement strand
AGTATTGCTTATTGACGGCCTTTATGCCATTAATGTTGAAGGGATTGACCTGGCAATATATATTGAGCTTACTTACCACGAAACAAAAAAAGCCCAGGCAAACCGTGGTAAAGAGCGTACTGATGATTTCAGATTCAGTGTTCTGGAAGCAGAACATAAAGCAGTAATTTCAATAAAGCAAAAAGCTGATTTATTTGTTGACAAAAATTATAAAGTTGTAACATCCCTGAAAATGAAACAGAAGTAAGAGAATTCCGCAACATAGTGAATGCTATTAAGCTTATGTTTTCACTTTTGACATATTTAAAATGAGAATAAGAAAAATTTTATCAAGTGTAAACTGGGCTATTCTTTATTCCGGATGGCTACTTATTTTACTTTTTGGTAAATGTGCCAAAAATGATGAAATTTATCTATTCCGAATGGGGCATGTTGCGAATGAAGACCATACCTGGCATCGGGCCTTTCTATATTTTAGTGAGCAAATAAAGGAACGCTCCGGTGGAAGGATAATAGTGGAAGTGTATCCTAACGAACAACTTGGGAAGGAAGTGGAGATCATCCGAAGTATCAGTCTGGGAATAGCGGATATGACCATAACAGGTGGAACGCTGCAGAACTGGACTCAAAAAGCAGCATTTTCGGATATGCCATTTGTTTTGAGGGATACATTGCATTTACAATCCCTTGTAAAAAGTTCGTTGGCAAAACAAATTGAACAGGCAATATTGGATGATACTGATATGAGGGTAGTGGCTTACTTTCAAAGAGGGCCCAGGTATCTGACATCAAATCGACCAATTCGCTCACCTGATGATTTAAATGGGATTATTATTCGGGTCCCAAATGTACCATCCTATGTGACAGCGTGGAGTGGAATGGGTGCCAAACCCACGCCAATGGCCTTTTCTGAAGTTTTTACTTCCTTGCAGCAGGGAACAATTGAAGCCCAGGAAAATCCTTTAGCCATGATTCATAGTGCCAATTTTAATGAAGTGCAACAGTATGTAAACCTAACAGGACATGTAATCAGTTGGGGGTATGTTGTTGTAGGTGAAGATAAATTTCAAAGTTTGCCCGGTGACCTTAAATCTATTTTTCTTGATGTTGCGGGAGATATGCAAGATTATGAACATCATCTTTTCCTCGAAAAGGAAACAGAGCTAAGAATGGAATTGGAAACTTCGGGAATGCAATTCATTGAAGTAGATAAGGAAGCTTTTAATGAAAAAGGATCAGCAGCGGTTTATGCAGGCCTGACACCAGAAATGAAATCAATTTATGATCAGATCAGATCTATGAAGTGAAGAATTTGAAGCACAATCTCACCAGATTTTTTGAGGCAGGAGTGATCATTTGCACCTTGCTATTGATAACAAGCGTTACCGTTCAGATCTATGCCAGGTTTTTTTTGGAAAATACACCGGTTTGGACAGAGGAAGCTTCAAGGTTTTTTTTCATATACACGATCGGATTTTCATCAGGAATAGCCTTGAACGAAGGTTATTTTGTGAGTATCGATATCGCTTATCAAGGGCTCAAAGAACGGATGAAGAAAATAGTTGATATTTTCAACCAGGTATTGATCATCGCATTGTTTGTAGTGATATCTGTTTTTTCAATTCAGTTTATCATCATGGGCCAGAGTGAAACTTCACCTAGTCTTGGGATTAAAATGTCATTTGCTTTTACAAGTATATTGGTCATGGCCCTCTCACTAAGCTATTTTGGGATTGACAAGCTTTTCAAATTATTAAAAGAAAAAAAATGATCCTGGCTTTAATCTCCATATTTATTTTCTGTCTGATTATCAGGATCCCGATTGCTTTCGCATTGGGGATTTCCTGTTTTGTATATGTTCTGCTTGCTGATTTACCTCTGGTAATCCTTCCGATGAAGATGTATTCAGGAATAGATGTGTTTGTTTTATTAAGTATCCCCGGGTTTATTTTGGCCGGCAACTTAATGAATCACGGTGGTCTGACAGAGAAAATAATTTCATTTTGTAATCACTTACTTGGCCATATTCGGGGAGGACTTTCCCTGGCCAACGTAGGAGCTTCGATGCTTTTTGCAGGTATCTCCGGTACAGCTGTGGCAGATACGGCCAGTCTTGGATCTGTAATGATTCCCGCGATGAAGAAAGAGGGTTACAAAGCAGGTTTTTCATGTGCCGTTACTGCAGCCTCTTCAACCATCGGTCCCATCATTCCCCCCAGTGTGCCCATGATCATTGCGGCAACACTTACAGGATTGTCAGTGGGCAAATTATTTTTAGCAGGAGCCATCCCCGGATTTTTATTGGGATTGGGTTTAATGCTTGTGGCCTATATCATTTCCGTGAGGGAGAATTACCCCAAACATAAGCGAAGTACACTAATACAAGTACTAAGAGGCTTTATTGATACATTTTGGGCATTGCTCATGACCTTTATCATCCTTTTTGGAATAGTTGGCGGGGTATTCACGCCCACGGAAGCATCCATCATTGCTGTAATTTATGCTGCACTAATCGGGATATTTGTCTACAAGAAGCTGTCATTAAAAAGCCTTCCGGGGATTGTATTGGATTCAATGAAGACCTCTGCTTCCCTGATGATTTTAGTAGGGTTCGCCAATCTATTTGGATGGATACTGATTACGGAGCAATTGCCTCAGGAGATTTCAAATCAGATACTTGGATTCACTCATAATAAAATCGTTGTACTATTGCTGATTAATCTTTTACTCCTGTTTATAGGCACATTTATGGAAACGATTGCCGCATTGTTGATTATGTTTCCCGTATTACTGAAAGTGGCGGTTACCGTCGGTATTGATCCCACTCAATTTGCAGTTATTGCCGTACTCAACCTGATGATAGGATTAACAACACCACCGGTAGGAGTATGTTTGTTTGTTGCATCCAGTATTGGCAAAACTCCCTTGATGGAGGTAAGCAGGGCTGGGGTACCTTTTCTTATTATCAGTTTGTTCGTACTGATGTTGGTTTCCTATATTCCCGAAATTTCACTGTTTCTGCCTGATTTATTTTTGGACTAATTTATTTTGTTTCGATCGGGAAGTAAGGAGAAACTTTATGAAATGGTATAACCTCTAAATATAGGGGTTGATGATAGTATTTCATGTTTTCATATTCCTACAAAACCTCCAAAATTATACGAGCATTTTTATCCCTGATTTCTTCCTGTCAACTATCTGGAGCAAAATCTTAAAATTCTTTCATTCCAAAATCGCGAGAAAGAATATCCGCACAAATTTTGTGTATGAATTATATGACAAGTCGAAGGGTTTTCAGCCGATGACTATAAAGTTGCGAAACAGGCCAACTCATAAAATTTATGTTGTAGATTGTTTTGGAAAGCAGGAAACAATATGCCATTATCAATAACATGCAAGGGCAGTGAGTAAGCATGGAGTAAAATTTGGGACCTTCCTGGGAGTATATACCCCTAGTATTCTCACCATTCTTGGTCTTATCATGTACCTCCGGTTTGGATGGGTGCTTGGAAATGTTGGACTGGGGCTTACCATAGTAATCATCCTTGTATCAAGTGCGATCACGTTTATTACGGGATTGAGCGCATCTGCCGTTGCAACTAATATGAAAGTTGGAGTTGGGGGAGAATACTATATGATCTCTCATAGCCTGGGTCTGGAATTAGGGGGGGCGATCGGCATTCCACTTTTCCTATGCAGGACCCTGAGTATTACATTTTATAGTTTTGGTTTATCAGAAGCAATCATTTCCTTGTTACCTGTTTCTCTCCCATTTTATTCTGTCCAGGTGCTTGCAGCTGTACTCATTATCATAATAACTTCAGTTTCGGGAAAAAGCGCTGTATTTGCTTTGAAATTGCAAATACCGATCATGGTGGTGGTAGGATTGTCATTATTGGCCCTTTCCGCGGGGGTTTTCAGTGCAGATCTGAAAACTCCGGAATTTACTGCTACATATAGAACTGCTCCTGAGGGTTTTTGGTACGTCTTCGCAGTATTCTTCCCCGCGGTTACAGGATTTACAGCAGGGATTGGAATGAGTGGAGACCTGAAGGACCCGCAAAAATCAATACCAAAGGGAACCCTTCTGGCAGTGGTATCAGGAGCCCTTATTTACTTACTGATTCCATTTCTCCTTGGAATGACCACTCGTATTGAAATTGAAGAATTGGCTAAACCGGGCATTCATGCGTGGGTGAAGATAGCAGTTTTGGGTGCATGGCTGATATACCCGGGCATGCTTGGTGCCATTCTATCCTCGGCTTTTGGCAGCGCATTGGGTGGACCACGGGTGTTACAGGCGCTCGCCAAAGACGGGCTTGCACCTAAATTCCTCTCTACGGTTTCCAAAACAGGCCAGCCGGTTAAAGCAACCATCATAACCGGATTGATTGCTTTATTGGCGGTTGCATTGGGTGGCCTGAATGCTATTGCCCAGTTTGTTACAATTCTCTTTCTCACCTTGTATGTGGTGATCAATTTAAGTGCTTCGATTGAGCAGTTAGTGGGTGACACTTCTTATCGACCAACCTTGCATGTTCCATGGTACGTAAGTTTAGTTGGAGCCATGGGAGCAGTATTCATTATGCTGTTGATAAATCCTTTGGCATGTTTTGTAGCCATAGTATTCGAAATAGGCCTTTATATGTACTTACGGCAAAGGTCACTAAAGAAACAATGGGGTGATGTGAGGGCCGGAATTTGGATTGCCTTATCGCGGTATGCATTGATCAATCATAAGAAGTATGCGCATGATCCACGAAATTGGCGTCCTCATATACTATTATTTACAGGGGACCTTAAGAAGCGTATCGGGCTTGTACGGATAGCAAGCTGGTT
>CAZONK010000224.1:0-4873 GCA_964581095.1 uncultured Roseivirgaceae bacterium | reverse complement strand
ACCCACATATAACAGTCCCTTCAAACAACAAGCCGGCATTCAGGGGAAAGAGCTGGCGGAATGGAAGATATCCATACCTGGAGAAGACAGTGTAGTCTATTACTGGCGTACAAAATTTTCTCAACCGATGCCCGGGGAAGAAGATAAATGGGAAGAAAGCTCTTTTACATTTATAAATGGGAATACTGAAGGATGGGCCCAAATTAAATTTCCCCAATTTAAGAACTCTGAGTTGAAAGGTATTGTAGCAGATTCAGTAAATGAATTGTGGCAATTTGAAGAAAATGAAATCGCGTTATTCATTAAAACGTACGGAGTAAACAATCCTGATTTTGCATACGAAGATGTGATTGTAGAAATCGATGGATTAAACTATATTTTTCCAGGACGGTTGTGTCGTGATAATACAATAAACGCCATTGCATTTGATAAATCTACGGTGGTACCTTATGCAGTATTATTCGAAGGTATTTTTAGTCCGCGCACCTGTGGCAGGCAAATCCAGGCGATCAATAATTACACCGAAACTGAAGTGTTGGGACCAGGAAACTACCTGGTAAACTATATTGACGGACTAAAATTAAAAGACCACGTAGTCCTGTTTACAATTGGCCAGGTCAACTATTCCAATTGGACAACGGAGATATTTAATAAACTGGGCGAAATTGGGGTTGATGTTGCAGATATACAGGCACTCTCAGATGGCGAACCGGTAATTATATTTGGCAGAAAAGGGGATGCACCGGGTAACGCTCAGATAGTAACTGCTGATAATTCATCAGCAACTCCGGTAGATGAGCAGGAAATACAATTCAATAAATCAGTGCCGGGTAAATTCACAGAAGGAACAATTTCGAGCACTAAAATTGGACCGGCGAGTAGTTGGAGAAATTTATTTACGGAAGTAAAATCCTCAGATCCAACGGGCACAGAAAATTATTACTTTGATGTTTTTGGGATTCAAAATGATGGAACTGAGTCATCATTGATGATGAATGTGGGTACGGGTACCACAGATATTTCCACCATTGATGCAACGGCTTTTCCACAATTACGTCTGGTAGCAAATTTGTCAGATACAACTAACCTCACAGTGCCTCAGCTGGAAAAATGGATCGTGGGTTATTCAACACCTCCGGAAGGAGTATTGTTGTATTTGGGGGATACTGCAAGGATAACCGTTGAGGAAGGAAATCCGGTGGATTTGAATTTTACATTTTCAAATGTATCACTTAAGGATTTTAAGGATTCGCTTCTTGTAACAAACAGCAGTTTCAATCTTTCTACCAGGGAAAAAAGCGAGGACTCACTTAAAATTAAACCGGTTATTGGAGGTGATACTGCCACTTTTACAGTAAGGATCCAGACAATTGGTAAAGTAGGATTGAATGATGTGGATGTGATTGTAAATCCAGGTATTGAGTTAGAACAAACGTATGCAAACAACCTGATCCATTTTATGAGTTTGATTGAGGTAACTGCAGATGCCACCAATCCTTTAATCGATGTAACAATAGATGGTGAACATATTTTCGATGGTGATATCGTTTCTCCCAGTCCGTTCATAAATGTAAATGTTCGCGATTCAAATCCGTATTTATTGCTTCAGGATACCAGTGTTGTGGACATATTTATTACCCGGCCATGTGACAATTGCGGCCCTGAACGGATTAGTTATTCCGATCCCGCGCTTACCTGGTCTGCGTCGGAAGGAAAGGAACCTTTTACTTTGGAATACAATCCCCAGGAGTTGGGGAACGGAATTTATTTACTTGAGGTCCAGGCGAAGGATGCCTCTGGAAACAAAGCAGGGGATGAGCCTTACCAGATTCATTTTGAAGTTATCAATGAATCCACTATTACCAATTTTTATCCTTACCCCAATCCATTTTCTAGTAGTACAAGATTTATTTTCACGCTCACGGGCAGTGTGATTCCTGATGAAATAAAAATTCAGATAATGACTATTTCCGGAAAAATTGTGCGTGAAATTACACAGGATGAACTCGGACCAATCCGGATTGGGAATAACGTATCTGAATATGCCTGGGATGGCCACGATGAATACGGTGATCAGCTTGCGAACGGAGCTTACCTGTACCGTGTGATTATCCGCTCTGGGGGGCAAAACATTGATTTAAGGGAATCAGCAGGTGACAGGGCGTTTAAGAATGGGTTTGGGAAGCTTTATTTGTTGAGATAAAGAATTACACGTCATCCTGACCGGCAGGGAAGGATCCCTAAATTAGCAGTCTGGTGGTAACATAGAGATACTTCGCTATCGCTCAGTATGTTGTGGTTTTTATATATATAGTAGCAATCAGAAGATGCAAGCAGAATCTGTCCCTCCAAGTAATCATAGGAGGAATGAGAGAGAATTTACAGTAATAAAAGTAACTTAAAACGGTCAATGCTATTTAGGCATGGACCAACTGCCAACTGATTAGTATCCCCAACTTTTCATCTTAGCAAGATCTTCTCTCACGCATTCCAGGGGTGTTTTTCCCTGATACGACTCCTGTTCAATGATAAAATGACGCGTTCCGCCGTATTTTTTACCAAGATCAATTATCTCTTTTACGTTCACAATTCCAGTACCCAAGATGGTACTTTCATTGCCTTCCTCACCGGAAGTACTCTTGATCATATCTTTCACATGCATTGAAATGAACCTACCGGGGAATTGTTCCATTATCTCTTTGGCATATGCTCCGCCATTGACCATATTTCCAATATCAAGTTGCAGTGTTACAAGATCAGGATCGGTATTGTTTAATATGAGATCAAAAACCCTGGTACCGTCCAGTTTTTGACTGAATTCAAAATCATGATTATGGTAGCCGAACCTCATTCCCGATTTCACACATAGCTCACCACATTTATTAAATACCTCCATATATCTGACCAGGTCGTCCTTATTTTTTCGAAGGCCTTCATCAAGCCACGGACTGATTACGAATTCCTGGCCCATAAATGCTGCATCTTCTACTGTATATTTCCACTGGTCTGTAAAATCTTTCTTCGCATCATCATAATGATTTTTCCCAAGTACTGTGTGACCGCTTGGCATTTCCATTCCCAGGTCTTTTAGTATTTTTTTGAACTCTGCAGGTGTCCAGCCATAAAATTTTCTGTTTACATAGTTGGCATGTTCTACATACTTATATCCCATTCCTGCAAGTTTGTTCAGGGTATCCAATGGGTCACGCTTCATATCATCGCGTATGGAGTAAAGTTGCACCCCTGTAAGGATATCATCCTTTTTGAACGCAAATAATGATTGTGAAGCAAGGGATAAACCTGCAACTGTCAATGTACTTTTTTTAATAAATTCTCTTCGTGACTTATTCATTTTTCAAAGTTTTATTAGTTGATATTTCAAGCCTTAAATTGGCATATTTATGATAAAGATGCAATTCGATTGTTATGAATGGTTTCAATGAATGAAGTATGGAATTCATACATTCACAAAAAGCTTTACTTCATGCTGTGCTGTTCGATTTCTAACCACATAAACATTAATCCAGTTTAACGATATCAAAATATTTGTAATCTTTTTAAGTTGTAAATCTCATATATGGAAAAGATTAAGAAAATTCAAAAAAATACTGATTGACCTAAAACCATTTTTAATAATGATACAAAGTCCCCTCCTCGAAGACTCCTCGAAGACGAATACAAAAATCAAAAATCGCTAATCAATATTCAATATTCCAAAATTAACTCTCTCGAATTAAGAATGAAGATGAGCGATATATGATTTAGGACTTTTTTGTATCAGTAGGCGAAATGCCTATTTATAACAATAGGTGTAGTACATATAAATAGCATTGAATCAGTGCATTACTTTGTATTATGAAAAAGTTATTTATCGATGTGGATGATAAAAACTTCCAGACCATAGTCAACGAAATAAAAAACAAGTACCCATGGATGGATGTGATTTATGATGTAAAAGTACGTAGCATAACGGATAGGAAAGACGGTGAATTGATTGGAATCGTCAGGGAATTGAGTAGTAAATTTAAAGGGAATATTTTCACTTACATCAATGATCCGTTTTACACGGTAATATTAAATGGCGAAATTTCAGATTGGGGTTTGAGGGAAAAATGTTTATAATTTCAATTTAAATTTCAGGCCCAATAGTTCAGGATGTAAAATGGGAACAAAGCTCATTTTTGAATTCCTGGTAACTTTATGCAATTGAGGTGTGAGTATTCCTGAAGCTGCACCCATCGCTGTCCCGATTAATATATCCGTGTAAAAGTGTTTCCCCCCTTTCACCCTGAACCTTCCAACCATAGCTGGGGGGATCATGGCAGCGGCAAACAACCAGTATTTTTTGTTCCCCAATTCCGGATGCAAGTCTGAAAATACTTTCGCAATAAAGAAGCTGGAGGTAGCCGCACTCACCGAATGTCCACTATAAAAGGAGTTTTTGTTTCTGTGGTCGGTGCGTTTATCAATACTTACATTTTCCATATATGCTATTGGGCGGTACCGGTTGGTACCGTAAGATACCCATGCTTGAAGGGATGAGGATATCCCCATGGCCTCGGCGTACAATACGATACTTTCAACCCATTGAGAACGAACTTTTTTGTCCAGGGCAAGCACAAGTACCAGTGCGGTGGTTATATTCAGCGCAATATCCGAGTTCACAATAGCCTGATCAAGAAGATCGGGATCCTGGTCGATAGCCCGCCGGTCAAATGCATTTACATCCAGTGGATCAAGCGCCAGTACTTCTTCAACTGATAATCGAGGTAACCTCTCTTGCGCATTCAGACCAAGTATGGTTAAAGTAGCAGTTCCGGCAATGATTCCACCATCAACCCAGGGATTGATCGTATAGATTTTATCGGGTTTA
>CAZONK010000223.1:0-4888 GCA_964581095.1 uncultured Roseivirgaceae bacterium | reverse complement strand
GCTAGCCCGGTACTAAGGCCAACAATATTTATTACTGAATAAAACTTTTGCTTAATAATATTCCGAATGGCTACAATAAAATGATTTCTGAACATATTGATTGTAATTGGTGGTTGTTAAAAAACTCGAAATTAAAGGATTGGAATTGATTACGAACTAAAGAGCCTTTCGGTTGCAAGATAGTTGCATTTGCAATATTCTTTTTTTGAAAGATCAGTTCATCATACTATCAAACGACCAGGTGATATAATACAAACCTCCAACTGCAGCATTACCAAAACCTGTAGTATAGTAGTTGTTCAACAAATTTGATGCTCCCAATTTAAATATTGAACGTACTGATTTTACTTTGTAACTGACCTGGGCATCGAGTGTGGAATAAGCCGGAATGGTGCCAACCCCGAAAGTAGATTCCCAAAGAAAACTATTTTGCCATCTCCAGTTTACGTTGAACGAGGTATTCTTCATTATATTTCGTTTGCCAACACCCATATTGATCCGGTAATCTGGTGTATTATATTGAGTCAGAAAACCAGGCTGCGCATCTACTTTGCCGAGTGTATTAAATGCAATATTTCCATTTAAAAAATACCCCGATTCGAACCTGTAATCAGCTCCAATTGCCCATCCGCTGGTAGTTACGTCCGATTCGGTACTTATAAAGGTTTGGTATCTCTGTTCTTCCGGCGTATTAGGAAACTGAACTAGCAGTTGCGTAGCTAAAAATCCACTGTAGCGATTCTGATAAAGGTACGCATCCACAAACAATCTTCCTTTGAGATACAACCCCCTGTAACCCACTTCAAATGCGGTAACTTCCTCGGGCCTGAATGCAGGTATTTTAAAAGGTCCGTCGTCAAGGAAAGGTTCATCGGTAATCGGATTTGGACCGGTTAACGGATAAACATCGGTAGTATCCAATCCATATTTTGCATGAACTTCCGGCAGCCCACCAATCACTTTGAACTGTCCCACATCTAAATCAACCCACTGATCAGATGTTGATGGAAAGCGGAAGGCCGTTTGGGCCGAAGCCCTGAAATTATGGATCTTGAACGGATCTATTGCATACACCAGCGAGATCCTGGGAGTGGCCCTCCCACTGAATTTTTCATGTTTATCAAACCGCGTTGATAAAGCGAATTTCAAACGGTCACTAAATATGCTTTTTGAAATTTGGGCGAATCCTCCAAATTGAGATACTGAAATAGGGTTACCCGGTGTGTCAAAGAAAGCGGTACCTTCTGAATTTATACTAAATAGCCTATAGTTTGCACCAATAATTAATTCAAAAGATGAAATCAGGTTTTGAAAATTATACATTCCTTCGAGGTTGAACATACCCGTTTTATCAATCACATGTGTCCCACCGCTACCAAGTGGTTTTGTAGTAATGTCATTGAGAATGAATTCAAATTCCTGGCTTCCCGGTACCGGGATCGCTGGCTCTAAAGGGTTAAAAACAGTACCGGCAGGTGATCTGTTATCTGCAACAAGTCTCCCAAAATCATGCGCTTGTTTCTCAGTTCCTCCCAACAGAAAAGTCTGTGTAAAACTTCGGATGTAATCAGTATACCATTCTTCACTTGGTTTCCATGCTTCATTCATTAGCAATGCAGTAGCACCAATATCGTATGTATCACCTGCATTTTCCTTTAATCCCCAAGCACGCAGGTAAAAATCCGGACTTTTGATTTCAATCTTACCATTTACTGCAGCAAAATTTTGCAGCGAAAACCTGTTTTGTGCTGTGTAAACGCTTTTACCCTTTGCATATCCGCCTGAAAGAACAGCCTCCCACTTGTTTTTAAACCGATAATGGAGAGAAGTATTAACCCTGATATTTTCTGTATTGGTATCCACCAGGTCTTCTTCATTCCATCCGGTCCTGGAAATAACCTGGTCAGGGAAAATCATCGTGACACTGTCGATGAAATCATTGTAAAGAGGATCCGAAGGATCCAAACCAATCGTTTCAGCAATCCCTGCAGCAATTCCCGGTGCAACTTCCCGTAAATTAACCGGTACGATAATATCATCACCATATACATTTATACCATCATATCCCGGATTTGATTCCCTGGTAGAATTTGGATTATCAAGATCATTTCGATCGCGATAATCTACTCCTTGCCAATCTGAAGCCCGGAGATAGCTTCCTGTAACCTTGAATGCAAACTTGTTATTAAATGATTGAGCATACCTGAAGTTAAAATCTGCCATCGGTGCAGGATTATCACGATAATCAGCACCCAGGTGCATAATGCCTGTCTGTAAGGAAGCTGTTAACCCCTGGTATTCATAAGGATTTTGACTCGTCATTAACAAGGTTCCATTCATTCCACCAGCTCCATAAATTGCCGAGGAAGCACCCACCAGAAGTTCTACACTCTCAAGATCAATTTGTGAAAGTCCAATGATATTACCTGCAGCAAAGCTAAGACCTGCCGCAATATTCTCAACACCATCAACATACTGGCTAAACCTGTAATTTGTATTTCCATTGAATCCTCTTGTATTAGGTACCCTGAAAGTAAGGCTCTGCACATTCATGTCAACACCTTTCAAACTATACAACCCATCGTAAAAGTTAGCGGAAGTTGTCTGCTGGAGTTTTGCAATGTCAATTTTTTCAATACTCACAGGAGCTTCAAGAATTGATTCTTCAATTTTTGAAGCTGACACCACTATCTCCTGTCCGACAAGAATGTCTTCTTCCATTGAAATATCGAGTACTGTGAACATTTCTGTTATGCTAACTTGTTGCTTTTTAAATCCAACACCTGAAATAATAATTTCAAATGGAAGTTTGATATTAGTTTCAAGCCGAAATTCACCATTCTTATTTGTAGATGTTCCCGAAAACGTTTTGTAAATGAGGATATTGGCACCTATGAGGGGTTGCTCCGATTCCTTTGCTGAAATTTTACCAGAGACAATGGTAGATTGTGCATTCAGATAAATTGGAGTTACGAAAATGAGTACCAATATTATCGACCAATGTTTCATGGTGTGAAGATAAATATTATTCCTAGAACTGCTTAGAACTTACTTAATAATCATATTTACGCTGACACTTTTATATTTTCCGGGAGTTGATATCCCCAATGTTTGATGTACTTACCCCACATTTTGTTGATAAGTTTTATTTCTTTGTCGCTAATTATAAATACGTTCTTTTTATAATCCTTATGATGATCAACATATGTCTGGAATGCCGGAAGCGCTTTTTCGAATCCTGAAAGATTAAGTTCTGCGTAAATCTCACTTAAAACCTCCAGGGGTTTCTCTTCCAATAATTCATATTTTACTTCAACAATCCGATCATTAACAAGCTGCTTTTGATTGAAGAAATCTTTATAAAGCTTTGTATATAGTTCGAGCACAAGATCATTGATTGTATCCAGTGAAACTTCCTCTAACCACAATGTAGGGAGAAGGTTAGTAAAAAACTTTCGGGCAGATAAATAAACCGAATATGGATTCCTTACAATATGAATGAATTTTGCATCAGGAAAATTTTTATCTAAAAATGCAATTCTGGCGGTATTGATTGGGCTTTTTATGACCATTCGATCTCTTCCGGAAATAACCTGGGCTTTTTTTAGCAATTGAACATAGTCTTTAGAAATATCCTCAATGGCATCATTGCTTAGTCCCAAATGATGCACCGCGGTGTCATAATACATCTGAAAATATTTGGGGAAATAGCAAAAATTGTAGATTGAATTGGGGTTGCAATTTAGAAATCCAAATTCCTCTTCCTGTGGAAAATCTACAGCAAGCTCCATATTGTCAGAAGGCCTTTTTTTAGGCATTACCTTATTCATAAAAGGACCAAAAATGGATTTTGAAGTCAATAAATGAGGAAAAACGGTCTGGTAAGTTGTTACGAACCCATTTTTAGGATCCTGGCTCATCAGGTTATGCAAATAGGTAGTACCACTTCGCCAATGCCCAATAATAAATATGGGGGCTTCAATTCTGGCGCTTGCAAGCCTGGAATTAAAGAACCATTTTTCGTACCACCTGAAAGGGCTGGTAATCAAAATCGTAAGGGCTGTTAAAAATAATTTTGGGTAATATTTTGGCCTGACACGATGACCTTGTATAATCTTTATGAAGTTCCTGAAGGTACTACCGATCAAGGGAGAAACAGGAGGTAATGGAAAATTTTTGTCACCCATTTTCACATATCAACATTCAACTATTTCAATTAATTTCACGATTATAAGCTCTGGTAATGTAAAACACAACTCTTTTACATAGTATAGTAACGTTGTGGTACTGGTATGTGGCGCCCATAATGTTATATTCTTTTCCAAAGTTCGGATAAGATAGAAGACCTTAACACCCCGGAAAGTTGTATAAAAGAGGTATTTTGAAATAAATAGATTTTTTATTGCCAATTCAAATGAAAACACCTTGAAGTCCCTAGCCTTTGCAGGCAGGGTGGGTAAATCTCAGGAAAATGTTTTCATTTGATTTAACTATGACTGATTAATTAGCAAAAATTGACCGCATATTTTTCAGTGTTTTGTACGGTGAATCCGTGGCCATCATATTGACAATCCACTTTGGTACAGAGCCACCCGGATCGTTTATCGAGACCATCTCAACTTCGGTTAAATGCTCCTTCAGTTGCCTGATCCTCCAATAGCCGTCTGAAAGTGGCATTCTTATATAGCCTTTCTCATCGGGAATTAAGCCAGCAGCCGTACTAATACGTATATAGAATGTAGTATCCGATTGTTGGTTGATTTCAATTTTCTGGACGATGTCACGGTCCGATACGGGAAATGGCAATTTTACTTTTACATGAATAAAGTAAGTGGTATCAGCTTCACTTTGAATAACCTTTACAGATGAAACTGCGTCAACCCACTTG
>CAZONK010000222.1:0-4909 GCA_964581095.1 uncultured Roseivirgaceae bacterium | reverse complement strand
TTACCAATTATATTACCAAGGTGGTAAAAGACTACCGCCGATGCCTGGATTACCTGGAGACCCGACCTGACTTTGATATGGAAAAAATTGCCTTCTATGGTATGAGCATGGGTCCTGTTTTTGGCTCTTATTTATCGGCAGTGGATCAGAGAATTAAAACAAATATTTTTTATGCCGGAGGATTACAAAAGTTAGCCCGACCGGAAGCAAACCTGGCCTATTATCTACCTCGAATAAAAACTCCTACCCTTATGATCAACGGACGGTATGACTCCATTTTTGGATTGGAGGCAATAATAAGTATGTTCAATTATGATATTATCCTGGGGGATAAGGAAAACCCACTACCCTTCAGCAATGCCGTTGTCCTGGAAAGTGATTGGGCTGTTAAGCTTTTCGGAAATGAGAATCCTATAGGTAAAAGCATTAAAATCAGTACCCTCCTGGGGGAATCAGACTATGAAGTAAGTGCTGTTTATGATAAATCGAGTAATAAAACGCACCTTAATCCCAATTATTTTATCTCGATGGAGAATGCAACATGGAAAGGTTTCCTGGATCGATTTACATCCCAGTGGGTGGGCAATAACCTTGTATATACCTATGTTTCACTGGAAGAAGGTGCTGATCTTGAATTGGTAAACGCAAAGATCCATGAAATTTTCCTGGAACACGGTGGTGAGGAAATGAAAGCCATAGGATTGAAAAAAACAATGAGTTTACAACCCGTTGGAGAAATACATACTACGGATGGTTTTATGGCCAACGTAGAAGACATCACTAATATAGTATTCATACAAGTTCTGGCCCTTATTGGCATATTAATATTACTGCTTGCTTGTGTAAACTACATAAATCTATCTACTGCACAGGCCGGAAACCGCATGCTGGAAGTAGGTGTCCGAAAGGTAATGGGTGTAACAGGTAGAGGATTGATCTTTCAGTTTATCGGGGAATCCTTTCTGATTGTTTTTATCTCGCTGGTACTTGGGGTTGCAATTGCTATTTTATCAATCCCTGTATTTAATCAACTTGTTGATAATCCAATTACGCTAACCTCAATTGACCTGACCCTATGGATCATCTACCTGTTCATTTTTTTGATTGTTGTTGGGCTTTTATCGGGGATTTACCCTGCTTTATATTTATCTTCTTTCAAGCCATCGGAAGTCCTGAAAGGAAAAAATAAAGACAAGGGAAGTGCGGCGTTCCTCAGAAAAGTGCTTGCGGTATTTCAATTTGTCATATCCATCGTTCTTATCAGTGCAATCATTATCATTTCAAGGCAGGTCGATTACATCAAAAACAAAGACCTGGGATTTGATCCGACCACCAAGCTTATAGTTCCTTTACGAACGGAAGAAGCACGTGGTCAGTACAAACCTTTGCAGAAAATATTTATGGCCAATGCCTCAATATCGATGGTTTCAGGTACAGAAGCGGTTCCGGGAGCCATTAATCTAAATGATATCCTTGTTTACAAACAAGGCCAGTCTATGGATGAAGCAGTGCACATCTACAATCAGTCAGTTGACCTGGACTACGTCCAGACACTTGGTGTTGACTTGATTGAAGGTTCTTTTTTTACCGGATATTTTTCAGATAGTGCTTTATCCAAGGTCCTTATCAATGAGGCGGCGGTGCGACAACTGGGTTTCGAAAATGAAAATGCCCCCGGTGAAATTGTTTACTTCGACTGGCAGGGAAGAAAATTTGAATTTGAAATAGTGGGTGTTGTAAAAGATATTCATCAAGTCTCTCTGCACAACACCATTGACCCGCTCATGTTCAACCTGGGAAGTGAAAGTCAGGGATACCAATATATGATCCTGGAATCGAACCTCGATAATTTTCAAACACTTATTGCCGATTTGAAAAGCCAGTGGGATGAATTACAACTTAGTACCCCTTTTGAGTATTTTACATTAAATGAAAATCTCCAAATACAATATGAGGCTGATTTTAAAACTTTTAACCTGATCAAATATTTTGCTCTTATTTCAGTTTTAATTAGTTCACTGGGACTTTATGCCATGTCGCTGTTTGTTGCTGAACGAAGGTTTAAAGAAATCGGCGTACGAAAAGCACTTGGTGCACGGGTTTTTGACATCTTTATTATGGTTTCAAAAGACTTATCTATATTGATAGTGATTGCGTTTCTGGTATCAATACCTATTTCATATCTGGGTATGAGCAAATGGCTGGAATCGTTTGCCTATCGTATTACTCCAGGTGTGGGTTCTTTTATATTAGCAGGATTGTTATCAATTTTAATTGGCTGGATTGCAATCAGTTATCAATCCATAAAGGCAGCGTTAACTAATCCTGTAAATGTTTTGAGAGATGAGTAGCGAGAAAAATGAAAAATCAGATAAGAAAAAAATCCATTTGGAAATACTAGCATAGGTGTATGGATTGCACTTGGAACCGGGATTGGTGCGGCGTTGGGTACTGCAATAGGCAATATTGCTATCGGTGTTGGTCTGGGCCTGGCGATTGGCCTATTGATTAGATTGATGATGGCAAAAAGGAAAGGTAAGGAGTGAAATTGGTGTGGACCAGCACCTATACAGATTACGCCTATTTCTCTTTTATATATTGTAATACTTCAACTTTAAGTATCGGTAATGACTTAACAATAATCCCCCAAACCTGAACATTCTCGATTTCATCATAACCATGAATTATTTTATTGCGGGCATCCACAATTCTTCTTGAATTACTGATTTGTATATCTGGTTGAATAACTAGCAATTTGCCCATTGCTTTCCCAATTATTTCAATATTTCTTTCAACCGCATCCTGCAGCATTGGGTTATTCTCACAATTACTAAATATTTTCTTTTTGCCTATGTAGTCTTCAATACTGTTAATTGATGTGAGGATATCATATAATAATTTCTTTGCCTATTATCCATAAATAAGCTGTTTCGTCTTGTCCAACTCTTTAATAAAATAAGGGTTTTTCAACGAATTTTCAGTTACAATATCTATCTCCCTATTGAAATAATCCCTTAAAGTATCATGCAAACTCCACCATAGCTCACCCTTTTCAAGCGGATCAATATCAGGTTTGAATCTGATTAAAAAATCGATATCACTATTTTCATCTAAATCATCTTTCACAGCAGACCCAAATACATAAACTTTTTCAACTTTATGACTTTTGAAAAATTTTATTATTGTGTCAAGATTGTTAGTAATTAAAGTATTCATCCTCTATTATAAACTAACTTCAATATTAGCGATGAAAAAAATAAACTAGACTAATTTTAAAATACTTAATAATCCTATTCTTCCGGAGTAGTAAAACAGGACCTTCCCTTCGTACATCGCATTGGTTCCACCAACCCGTTATCAGGGCCGGCACCACCGGTGGATAGAATGCACCAGCAAATGGTATTTATATCATCTGCTAAAAACCACTGGTTTCCTCCACCTTCCGTTGTACCATAAGGGTTTTTTGCTTTTAAGTATTTGCAGTATATATTTTCGACAGGTTTTATGTTTTTCATGATTGTATCGGTTGACTAGACGGTTTTAAGTATTGCCCTTTTTATAATAGCTTCAAATATTGGTAATTTATAACCATTATGCTCAAGGGGTGTAGCACCTTTCATTGCGCTTTTTGCTGCCTGGGAAGCGGTACTCTCATTTATTGTTGCTCCACTCAATGCATCACCTGCACTTTTTGAAACTATTGGCACCGGTGCCGCCGCACCCAAAACTACAGTTGCCTTTTTGCAATTTGCACCTGAAAGCTCCATCACAACTGCAACATCTGCGATTGGCCAGTCGTAAGATTCCCGTGCTCCTTGCTTTTCATAATAACTTTTCACCTTTTTACCAGGAGCCGGTACATTGATAGAGGTTATCATCTCATTTGCTTCAAGGATATTCTCTTTGCGACTGTCGTCACCGGGTAATACGAAAAACTCACTCATTGGAACAATATTTTTTTCACCTTTTTTATTGGTGATCTCAATGGTACATCCAAATGCAAGGAGCGCAGTAGAAACGGAAGATGAATGAACACTTGCACAAGCTCCATTTTTTATAATGGCATGAAATTCGTTTTCTCCTTCACGGGCAAAACAAATACCTGATCCTTTACGAAAACACTCGTGGTCTATGGATCGGAAATACCAGCATCGGGTACGCTGTGCCAGATTTCCACCAATTGTTGCCATGTTGCGTAACTGGGGTGTGGCTGCATGACTTACCGCCTGGTGCAATGCCAGGTAGTTTTCTTTTATTCCGGAATCTGCTTCCAATTCTGCAAGTGTTACGTTAGGGCCTAATGTTAAGCCCTTTTTGCTGTCATAAGAGATCTTATCAAGTCCCTGGATATTGCGAATATTGACAACTTTGCCAGGACGTGATAATCCCTCCTTTATAAGATCCAACATATCTGTACCACCGGATTTTATCACAGCAGCATTATCAGAAGCATTCGGTTGCAATGTTTCTGATACCGTCGATGAAACCTGCGAGAGGGCATCTTCAACAGAACTGGCCTCGTACCAACTAAATTTATTCATGGGATAATATTTTAAATTTTATTCAATGCTTTCAACACCTTATCAGGTGTCATAGGTATTTCATACATCCGAACTCCTATTGCATTATATACTGCATTGGCAATTGCAACTGCTGTTGCAATATTGGCAGGTTCTCCAATTCCATAGGCATCCGTAGATGACCTGCCGCCATAATCTTCAATGATAATGGGCTCGATTTCAGGTATTTCAAATGCAAAGGGCATTTTATACTGATCCAGGTTGTTATTCATATGATGGCCGGTATTTTTATCCATTACCCTGTATTCATACAATGCATAAGAAATCCCCTGTATAACTCCTCCGTTAATCTGGCTTTCTACCTGACCGATATTTAAGGGGCGTCCACA
>CAZONK010000221.1:0-4932 GCA_964581095.1 uncultured Roseivirgaceae bacterium | reverse complement strand
AGGGATCGGCAACGACGGCGAAGACCTGCCTGATGGTACATACTACTATGCCATCATTCTTACATCGGTTGAAGGAAACAAATTCAGACAATCTGGCTTTTTCCTTATTAACCGGTAGTTAATCTTTCCTCTCTTTTTATCTATTTATCTATTTGTTGGATTTGTATTTAAAAGAATGTAAAATAGCTTATTGCGGAATAATGGTTTTTAAATGAGGCATTGGATATCCACAGCTACGAAGCACACTTCAATCTCAGCAGCGTATATGATGTAAAAGGACAACTGAATGAAGCAAAACCCTGAAGCGTTCATAAATACTGCAAAAAAACTTGCAGAAAAGGGTAAGTTAGCTGAGGCCAGGCGACTACTTCTTCAGCAATTACATTTATTTCCAGCTTATGTACCAATATTAAATCAACTAAGCATCGTTTCATTTCAACTCGGTGACAATAAATCCGCTCGTAAATATTGTATGAAACTATTGATGAAGAATCCGGAAAGCAGTGAGTTGTACAACCGGCTTGGTCAAATTTACTGTAATGAAGGGGATTTGGAAACTGCTGAAGCTTCCTATCGCAAAGCTATTTCCCTGGATCCCGATAATGAAAAGGCTCATTATTTGCTTGGAAAAATGTACTACTCGACAGGAAGATATGATAATAGTTTAAAAGAAATACGTAAATCTATCTATATTAATCCCGACGCTGCTCAGTCATATTTACTGGCAGCAAAAATCTATTCTTCATCAAATGATTTTAACAAGGCGAAATCAGTGCTCGCCGAAGGATTGAAGAATCAACCAGCTAACAGGGAGATGCTCTTTGCTTTGACGAAAATCCATTTTCAATTAAAAGATTTCAAATCCGTTAAGCTGTTGTATCAATCTCAACTGAAAAATGACCCGGAAAATTACGAAATAATGCTTAACATGGGTCTTCTCTACAATATGCTGGGGAAAAAAGTGATTGCCAACGAGTGGTTCTTCAAATGCATGAACAGCTATTCCACGGTCATGCCAATGGCCACGTTACAATACGCCTATAACTCAATTTTTCTGTGTCAGTGGGACAACTATGAATGGATGGTCCATAAAATAATCGATGCCACAAAGAGATATATAAAAGATGACCGGGCCAAATATGATTTACCCATTTATATTTTGATGCATTTTGACATTCCAAGAAAGATATATTTTCAGGCAGCAAAAAAGGTAGCCAATAACATAAAAAGCAGAATATCAGGTATTGATTTTCCGGCGCTGAAAACAAAAAAATCATCAACCGGTAAAATCAGATTGGGATACATCTCCTCTAAATTCCGAAAACAGGCTGGAGGGCTTTTATATTACGATATTTTCAGGCATCACAACCGGGATAAATTTGAAATATTCGTTTATTCCCTGATCCATAAAGAAGATTTCATTAGCAGCCATATACGTAATACGTGTGATCACTTTTTTGTAGGTGAAAACATGACAAGTAAGGCAATTGCAGAAAGAATCAGATCCGATGAAATAGATATTTTGGTAACAACGGCAGGCTATTACGACGATATGCGGATGGATATTCTTGCATTTCAGCCGGCGCCCATTCAGGTACTCGCACAGGGTTACAATGAATCTACCGGTTCCGATTTTATCCAGTATGCAATTGTGGATCAACACATAATTACGCACGAGACACCAAATGTTTACTCAGAAAAACTAATAATACTACCAGACTGTGCGATGATCAATTCTCCACTCCCGGATTTTGATAGGAGGCCCAGAAACGACTTTAATTTGCCGGAAGGCGTTTTCGTATATGCAAGTTTCAACCAGCCTTTGAAAATCACAAGAAATACAATAAAACTCTGGGCATATATTTTACAACACACGACATCCAGTATCATTTGGATATATGACAGTGATTGTACAGAAGCAAGACAAAATATTCTAAAAGAGTTTGAAGATCAGGGTATTGATCCGGAACGTATCTATTTTACCGGTACCATGACGATGGAAAATCACTGGACACGGTTTCAGCATGCTGATCTCTACCTGGATTGCTTCCAATATAATGCACAAGCCACTGCAATTGAGGCCTTGCGATGCGGACTTCCTGTTTTGACTTTGAAAGGAAATACACACAACTCCAGGTACGCAGCCAGTATTTTGAAAGATGCCGGCCTGGATGATTTTATTTGTTCTTCTGAACAGGAGTATATGGATAAAGCCATATATTATTTTAATCATAAGGAGGTATTGAAAATCGTAACCCAAACCCTAAAGGAACAACATGATATTCAGCTATTTAATACATCTGGGAAAGTGCAGGAATTTGAAACTGCATTTTTGAAAATCCGGGAAAGATATTGCGCCGGATTACCTGTGGAAAATATTGTTATCTAAATAATATTTAACGGGTTACATTTTCATCTTTTCAGTGATTAATGATTATTATTGTTAAGAGAATAATTGCAGAAAAAGCAAGATGCACAATACCCTCTATCAGCTATACAAAAAAACCTCACACCAGTATAGGAAACTGTCCTCCAGGTTAGAGAAAAGTATTGTCTCCGGCAGGTTCTGGAAAGAAACCAAATACAGACAAAGCCAGCTTGTAAACCGGGTTGAAAAGATCCGGCTAAAACTCGAGCGTCTGGAACTTCAACTTAAAATTGCAGTTGCCGGAGGTCTAGTAATTGCAGGATTAGCAGGCACTGCCAATCTGGCTACGGCCCAGGGCCTGGGCCCGTTTACAGAGGTTACCAACCGGCAGCAACATCCTCTTCCAAAACCTCTCAGCTGGGCTTCATCCCTTACACCCTACCCCTCTTTTGCCGACCTGGATGGTGATGGAGATATTGATTTGTTTGTTACTCTTAATACCAATTCAAATCCATCTTATCCATTTGCAGATGATGAAGTCTGGTTTTATGCGAATCAATTTGATGCAATAGGACGCCATTTTGGTATTCGGGAATTAGTAACCCCTTTTGTCGATAAGATAACGGGTAATTATGGCAGGTTAATGCCTGAATTTGTTGATATTGATGGTAATGGCGATTTAGATGTATTTACCAGCAAAGGATATAATTGTGGCCCAACTGATATAATCTTCCTTTATAATAATAATGGTACTTTCCTTGATTATACGGCAAATGCTTTAAATCCATTTCCAACAATCTATGGAATAAAGTCATTTAGCTTTGTTGATCTGGATGAAGACGGTGATTTTGATGCTTTTTTTGGTGGAAGATTTTACGAAAATATTGGGAATGCAACTTCAGCTAATTTTTCGTATGTAATCCATGATTTCCAGTCTGTATTCAATGTAAGACATGCCGCCTTTATAGATATTGACAACGATGGTGACAAAGATGCCATAATTGAAAATAACAGTGGGATTCTTCATTTTCTTAGAAATGATGATAATACAGTTGGAAAAATTCCTCGACTTCAAGTCAATATGTGGACAATGGATGATAATGAACCCGGATTTTCCCAGTTAAACGGAATTGATTTCGGTACAGAAGCCATACCCAAATTGGTGGATATAGATAATGACGGCGATCTGGATCTTATGGTAATGGCTACAAATAACACATTTCCATTCCCTCCCAGTGTACTTCTCATGTATGAAAACGATGGAAGTAATAACTTCATTAAAACTGCGGGATTAGAGAATCCATTTGGAGGGGTTGATGTAGGTGATGACGCAGATCCTGTATGGGGGAATATTGATGGAGATGGAGATCAGGATATCTTTATAGGTTCTCAAAGCAACGGGGTACTTTTTTATGAGCAAAATAATATTGGTTTTGGTGATTATTTTCTTCCTAAAACGGGTGCGCAAAATCCATTGAATATTACAGGAACGCCCCTAAATACATCTCCAACACTTGCAGATATGGATAACGATGGCGATCTCGACGCCTATGTAGGTACGAGTACAGCGCTACAATATCACAAAAACAACGGAACTAACTTAATTGCCTCATTTGCAACGGATTACCCTGCAAATTCCCTTGTGGCAGCCGTAAACTCCTCTTCCCATAATGAATATTTACAACCAACATTGGGGGATATCGATAATGACGGGGATATCGATGCGTACATCAGTTCAGGTTATTCCTACGGAAGAAGTATGGACCGGTTTGTCAATACCGGCAATCCCACGCCTCCTACGTTCGCTTATGATAATGCAAATGGACAATTTCCATATTCTATAGGATACAGGGATGTACAACTGGTGGATATTGATCATGATGGTGACCTGGATATTGTTGTAGGTACGACCAGTTATGGCAATGTTCGTTTGTTTGAAAATAAGGGCTTTTACGGGTATAAAGAAGTATTCTTCGGAAATCCTTTTGCTTCTGTTACGGCACAGTATTCTACCCCATCTTTTACTGATATTGATAATGATGGTGATCTTGATCTGTTTTTGGGCGACAAATACGGACAGATTCATTTCTACAGGAATGACAATCAGCCTCCTGCAATAAGCATTAATGCCACCCCCATTTCAGTTACGGAAAACGATCCCGCTGTCCTTGTGGATCCAGCCGTATCGGTCGCAGACCCGGATGCCACCCCTAATGAATTCATAATTAATGGAACTGTTACCATTTCAGGATATGTAAATGGCGAGGATGTACTGAACTTTACCGGCCAACCCAACATTACGGAAACGTGGAACCCCACAACCGGCATATTGACATTGAGTGATACGGCAACGTTTGCCGAATATCAGGCTCTTATTCAGTCCGTTACATATACTAACCTGAGTGACAATCCTGGCCCAACAAAAGATATCATTTTTTCCCTGACCGATAATGACAATACAAACCCCATACCACAGCAACGTACGATAAACATTACTTCCATTAACGATCCGCCATCCATCACATCAGCCGCCGCAACAGGAGCCACTGAAGATATACTTTACA
>CAZONK010000220.1:0-4969 GCA_964581095.1 uncultured Roseivirgaceae bacterium | reverse complement strand
CACTAACATTCGGTAGACTCCATGTTGGTTGTATCAATTGGCCGGTTTTCGTATATTTCTACCGGGTTCGGTAGGTTGGTGGACAGTACCTCAAGGGGTGCTATCCACCACGGCGCCTACCGCCATCCGTTGGTGCGCCACGAGGTGGTACTAATCCAGTAGGTGCTAACCCTGCCAGGGCAATTGACTGTTCACCCTGAAGAAAGACGGAAAGTCTGCTTTGCGAGGAGTACACTGAAGCTTCGTTCTTTCAAATAATCAAGCCCTGCCTTCGGCCGTAATGCTTTAAGTGTGAACCCTTAGTAGCTTCGAGATGTGTAACCGTAGATTTGGGGACAGTTTTGACTGTCTGGAACCCTGTTCACGGTTTGATGAAAGGGGCGCTGATTGTTTTACTATATTCGTAGAGAATAGAAGTAAGGCAATCAGGCTCTACTCTACTGCGATTGATACCTCCCTGACTAACTTGACAGGAAAATAGTAGGTCTTCTATCTGCAAAACCCAGCATGAGCACCAAAATTGCCATAGAAGTTAACCCTTTGTATTTATCGATCTGGTCTACAGAGATAAGGAAATGCATAAAATTAAAACCTTCTAATAAAGAACCTCGTAAAACTACTATGAGCCCAAAACAGGTTAATTAGGAGTAATTATAATATATGGTCAAAAACTTTTCAATAGCATCCCTGCTCTTTTTGGTGGGTTATGTTGCAGCCGTTGGTCTTTCTGTTATTCTTTTCCCGATTAATTCAGGACTACGCTACATTATCATTTTTGGTATGGTCCAGATAATATTCACAGAGATGCATTATGTATATTTATCCAGGGCGCATTGTGATATTAACCGTTGTTTTTCTGAAGTTATAAAAGTTGGATCTCTTTGGGCCCTGATGTCAATTGGTCTCGATATTTTACTATTTATGATTGTTATTCCAGCAGTAATGAACGGTGGTATTGATTTAGGTTTTTTTAATACCCAGCCTGCCTGGTACTGGATGCAGTTTCCTATGATGATTGGAACAGGTCTGTTTGCCAGGATAACTTACATCAAGGTATTCAGAATACGAGAAGTCGCAGCACAAAACGAAGAATTAATTATTTCTTAATCGGATTTACTCATTGTTCTTTAGTGCCTCCGTTAATTCAGGTGGATCTCCCATAATACGTACAATTATTGCAGCAGAAGGAAACTGGGAAAGAATTACTTTGATCAAAACCATCAATGGTACAGAAAGTATCATGCCGGTAACCCCCCATAAATAACCCCAGAATAAAAGGCCAATAATGATTGTGGCCATATTTAAAGCGAGCGCTGAACCCATAATTTTTGGCTCAAGAATATTTCCAAAAACAATTTGAATGGCAATAAGGCACAATGCAAAAAATGCCAGTGAACCACCACCAGGAATTTGGATCAAACCCAGGAGTACTGGAGGAATGGTAGCGATAATGGAGCCCACTGTTGGAATAAAATTTAACAGAAAAGCGAGGAAACCCCAAAACACAGCGAAATCTATTCCAAACAAGAAACACACGAACCAGAATCCAATTCCTGTACCAAGGCTAATGACGGTTTTTACCTTGATGTATTGAAAAATGGAATCTTTAATCTTTTCAAAATTTTCAATTGCTGTATTTGATTTATCCGTAGATCCGCCTGCAAGATACCTCAGATGCGTTTTGTACTTTATAATTCCCCCGAGCATTGCAATTAAAAAAATCAGGACCATGAAAATAAGGGTTGTAAGATTACCAACCGTACCTGCTATGTTTTTGGTAGACTGCAATATCCAGTCCATCGATATGAATTCTTGAAATACTTCCTGGAGTGTAGTATTATTAAAATCTAATCCTGGAATACGCTCAATAGTGGATGTTACGTTTTGAAGCTTAACCTCAATCTGAGAAGCCAGTTTATCTTTTTCATTGTAAAATGCATTACCGGTATTTACAATAACCTGGCCAATACCCGTAAATATTAATGTTATTATGCCCAAAATAAGGATTATTCCTATCGAGTATGGTATTTTCTTATCTTTCAGCCATTGCAAAGGAGTTTGCATGAGAAGCGCAATAAATATTGCCAGCGTAAGTGGTATAAATATTGTATTTAAAAGGTAAAGTAAATAAATGATCAACACCGCAAGAAAAATACCTAAAATGACTTTGATGCTGTTTATATCTTTGTCCATTATCTAAAACTTGAAGTAAGAAACTAATTATTCTGCTAAAGTGAAAATATCATTTGACAATATCTAAAGAAGTGGCCTGAGGACTTTCAATAAATTGTTTGCTACAATTTTGTGTCCTTCAACATTTGGATGGATCCCATCGGGCAAATTCAAATCGGGATCTCCGGCTACATCTTTTAAAAGAAAGGGCATAAATGCTGTATCGTTTTCTTTAACCAGGTCGGGATATATTCCTGCAAAATTATTTGCGTACTCACTCCCCATATTTGGAGGAACCATCATACCAACCACCAAGATTTTACATTCAGGATACTTTGAACTCACCCTGTTTATTATTTCCCGAAGGTTTTCATGTGTCTTCTCGGGTGGAATTCCCCTTAAACCATCATTACCTCCCAGTTCCAGTACAAATACATCAACTTTTTGATTTAGTATCCAATTAATTCGAGTAAGACCGCCTGAAGAAGTTTCCCCGCTTACCCCGGCATTTACAACTTTGTATGTTTTTTCATCAACATTGATAATTTTATCAATTATTCCGGGGAAAGCATTTTCAGGTGCCAGACCATATCCGGCAGTCAGGCTGTCGCCATAAAAAATAATTGTTTTTTCCTCCTGATTCAAAAAGATACTTACTGATATTATAAGAAATACAATTCTCAATAGCATAAGGTTTGTTACTTTTATGGTTTCACTTTACAATATATTCGACCGTTTATCGAATATAACAAACATTATACCGGATTTTACGGTATAATGAAGAAACAACAAATTAGAACTATCAATTTATATGGATCAAATACTTGAAGTAGCGGATCTTACAAAATCGTTTATCACCGGTAGCAAAACCCTCACAGTTTTGGATACCATTTCATTTTCGATTCGTGCATCAGAATCCATTGCCGTTGTAGGACCTTCAGGTAGCGGGAAAACTACCCTTCTTGGTTTGTGTGCAGGACTTGACTTGCCTTCCTCAGGAATTGTAACGCTGGACGGAATAAAACTTAATGCATTGGATGAAGACGATCGCGCTTACGTCCGGAATCAAAAAGTTGGATTTATTTTTCAGAATTTCCAGTTGTTGCCAACAATTACTGCTCTTGAAAATGTAATGGTACCCCTCGATTTACGCGGCGAAAAAGGACTGCACAAAAAAGCTGCTGAACTACTTGATCGCGTAGGATTGGGTGACCGCACTGATCATTTCCCTATGCAATTATCAGGTGGCGAACAACAGCGTGTTGCTATCGCCAGGGCCTTTATGTCAAATCCAAAGATTATGTTTGCCGATGAACCCACTGGGAATCTGGATGAGGAAACAGCAAATACAGTCACGAGCCTTTTGTTTGAAATAAACAGGGAAGAAGGAACCACATTGGTTCTTGTTACCCATAATATGGATCTTGCCGAACACACTGACAGGATTTTGCAGCTGAAAGGAGGTAAATTAATTGCAGACAAGCAACTGAAAGCGGTCTAGTGGAATACGTCATTAAAATAAAAAAGCCGAAAAAATATTTATTCAATGACCCATGGGTTTGGAAAATGGCCTGGTTGGATGCACGGAATAATTTCTCAAGGTTATTCTTATTTATTTCCTCAATTATAATAGGTATCGCGGCATTGGTTGCTATTGAAAGTTTCAATGCCAATCTTCAGGAAGACATCAATACCAATGCGAAAGATTTATTGGGGGCCGACCTTTATATAGGTAGTAACGAGTTATTTGAGGAAGAGACAATGGTGCTTTTCGACTCTATTGAATACGAGCAGGCAATGGATGTACGATTTGCATCTATGGTATTATTTCTTACCCCACAGGGAGGAACCAGATTGGTACAAGTTGTAGCTTCTGAAGGAAATTTCCCCTTTTATGGAACAGTTGAGACGCTTCCCGATGATGCATTGAAATATATAAAGGAAGGGCAGAATGTGGTAATCGATGAAAACCTGGCAATGACTTATGAAGTTAGTTCAGAAGATTCCATAAAACTTGGGAATATGACATTTGTGGTGAAGGGGATCGTGAGGAGTATGCCCGGAACCAGTTCGGTGGCTGCTACATTTGCGCCCTCGGTTTACATTTCGATGGAGTATCTTGAAGAAACCGGATTGATCCAATATGGTAGCAGGTATAATTACAGAAGGTATTTTAAAACCGATAATACAAAGCAGGCAGATGCACTTGAAAAGGAACTATTACCCACCATAAAAAAATACGGGTATTCACATGATACCGTTCAGGATGAAAAAGAAGACCTGGGAGAAGCTTTTCAAAACTTATACAGGTACTTTAATTTGCTGGGTTTCGTAGCCCTGATTCTTGGATGTATTGGAGTCGCCAGTTCCATTCAGATTTATGTACAACAGAAGAAATCTTTTGTTGCTGTACTGCGATGTATGGGTGCTTCAGGATGGCAGTCATTCAATATATTTTTTATTCAGTCTATTGTCCTGGGATTGGTTGGCAGTATGGTGGGTGTTATACTCGGGGTTGGCATCCAGTTTCTTGTTCCTGTATTATTTGGAAATTTCATACCTGTCAATATCACATTAGGTATATCCTGGGTGGCAGTGGTGAAAGGATTGTTGTTGGGGATTTTTATTTCTGGTATTTTTTCATTTTTACCGCTGTCAAATATTCGTAAGATACCCCCGCTGATGGTGCTAAGATCAGATTTTAGTTTCTCCAGAGGTTTTTCAAAAATGAGGGCTCTGGTGATTTCACTTGCCATTTTGTTTCCCTGGATTTTTGCCGTTGTTCAAACGCAAAGCC
>CAZONK010000219.1:2491-5179 GCA_964581095.1 uncultured Roseivirgaceae bacterium | reverse complement strand
GAGTACCAATACAAGAAATTAAAGAACTTAATTAAACGTTTGAATAGTCCTAAAATAAAGTCAGCGCCCGAAGGCGCTGACTGGTCTAAGATAGTTTTCCCACCTTTAAATTAACTGTTTTCACAGCAACCACATGTATTTGGAGATCCATATTGACAACAAGCATGGTATCCTTCGCTACAAGATGCAGAACATCCTGATATACTACAAGAAGTAGATCCAGTTCCACCTGAATCACATGTCTCTTCACAATCAGGTGCACCCATATCCTTTGATTTACCAACCTCATGAGAATTAAAAGCTGCTATGGGTGCACCGTTAAAATTCTCCTCCGTGTTTTCTATATCATAAGCCCGTATTTCCCAATTTGCAAGTCCATATCCAACAGCTTCTTCATTAATTTTAAAGTTTTGTGGGAGTTTTTTTAGTAGTTCCCCTCGATAGTCATCCACCATAATATAAATGATATCATCAGCAGTTTTTATCAACATATTACCATCTGAGATTATTAATTGTGCCTGGGTCTCAATTACTCTAAGTGATCTATTGACTCCCTGAAGAATAAATAGTTGGTCGACATACTCTCTATCGTTTTTGTCAGCATACCTTACAACCAATTCACCTAGTGAATTGGGTTGAATTCCAACGTAACCTGTTAAAATCCTAATGTTGTTATCATGTTCGGCAGCAGCCAGTACATCACGATCAAATTTAAAAACACTTTGCTGAAAATTTGAATCAGTTGTACACGATAACAAGATTGTCAAGATCAATAATATCGGTAGTTTTTTTGTAATACTTTTCATTACATATTAGTTTAAAGTGTTTAAAATATTTAGAAGATCAAATTGTATAACTTTTTAGTCTGAAACAACAGATTATTGGCGAGTCGCCACAAAAAGTACTTTGAAATGTCTGGATTTTACAATGAAGTGACTATAGTTGAAACAACTGTTTGATAGTAGATGAGTAGGATTTGCTCGATATAAGTTTAGTTTTTGCAACATCGTTCATTATAAGGACAAACCTGCCATTAAGATATTTTTGAATTTCTAAAATCCGTGTTCCGTTAACAATAACCGATCTATGAATTTTAAAGAATGTATTTGCAAGTTTACTTTCCAACTCGAGTAGGGTTAAATCGAGTAAATATTTATTTGAATCACTGTCATACATATAGACATAGTTATCATTTGCTTTAAAAAAAACAATATTTTCAGGCTCAACAAAGATTAACCTATCTCCAATCTTAACCGGAAACTTGTTCATGGAAACCTTTTCACTTACAATAGGGTTGTAAATCACAGTTGAACGAGTTACAATGAATCTTTTTGCCAGGAAGTATAAAGTAAATATTGGGATAAGGATTAGAATTATATTATACAATAGGTCAATCACCTTTGATAAATGGTAAGCCATGTTTCAGTTTTTTTCAGTACAAAATTGATTAGATATTCCAATTGTCCTACCAATTTAACATTGATAAATCAAAAATCTTTGGTAGAAAGTCAATATTGAGGTACGAACGGACCTTATAACCATCCGATAAACTTAATCAGAGGGCAGATCCTGCCCAACTAGAAATTTGCAAAAGTGGAGAACTGTGATTTGCGGATAGAAATGATAATAATTATATTCCAACATTGTCAACATTCAACCCTTCAACCCTTCCCGCCATTGAAGGAAGTACTGCTTGTAGTAGCACAATGAGTGTATGTTAAAAAATCAGCGCCCGAAGGCGCTGACTAAAAGGAATTCTAAATATCCAGTGATAGAATTCCCAATGACCTAATTTCTGTTACTGGTAAATACCTTGTTTTGATAAGGGGTAACCAGTGTAAATTGTTCCCATACTTCCTCGAGTGATGGACTAACTGCCACATCGGGAGTTTGTTCCTTGTTAATAGTGATTATGGCGTTTTGAGTTACTTGTGTATCCAGGTAATCAGCCAGTTTTGCATATGAAATGTTCCCCCTGGATTCTTTTAATTTCTTCAATAAAAAATAAGTAAACATCCCATGTGCCTTTTCATCGTATGAATATGCTTCCTGTTCATCACTTGTCGCACTGAACAAAACAACATTACCTTTTACAAAAGGTGACTTGGGTCTGATCCTTACTCCACCCGTTCCTATTGTAACAACCTGTCTTTCTTTTTGCCCACCTCCTGTAAAATCGGTGTCAAGAAATACGCTCAACCGGGTATGTGGATTTTCCACCAGCGCCTGAAGGGCATCATCCAGGCTTATCGCAAATGATAAATCAGAACCATTAACATCCACAGGAAGTAGATAAGGTTTTTTACTTACCTCATCACGAAGCCCATGACCGGAGTAGTAAAAAATGATTTCAGCTTCTCCATGGAATGATTTGGTGATCTTATTCATTTTGGTAAGTGACTGCTTGATCTGACCGGCGGTTGCATTAACCAGTAGTGTTATATTTTTTTTAGGCACGCCAAGCGTTTTATTCACGTATTTACCAAAAACCTTCGCATCAGTAGCTGCATACTTCGCATTAATATCATTTGTAAATTCGTTTTGATAATCTTCATTACCAATTATCAGGGCAAATGTATTTTTATTCCCGATACCGGTATCTGGAATATCAAAATCCACATCCGAGGTACCGGGTTTAGCAGCAATCCGAACATTTTTATCAGGGGTTGGATCATCTTCAATATTCCA
>CAZONK010000219.1:0-2391 GCA_964581095.1 uncultured Roseivirgaceae bacterium | reverse complement strand
GAGGATTTTGCAACTGCATAGCCAAGACGAAACGGGCCAACAGACTCAAATCGAGGTTTTATAACCAAGGCACCTTTTTTATCAATAAAGCCCCATTTCCCATTTTCACTTACGGCTGCCATGTCTTCACTAAAATGGCCATTTTTTTCAAACACAGGAACAATGGATATGTTTCCATTTCGATCCATGTAGCCCCATTTTGATTGTATTTTTACACGGGCTAATCCTTCCGAAAACAATCCTGCCCCTGCATAGTTATGCGTAACAAGCAATTGTCCGTTTGAGTTAATGAATCCTGATCGATTCTCCCACGAAACCTTTGCCAGACCTTCAGCAAATGGTGAGGCCGATAAAAAAGCTCCATCAAGAACTACATCTCCCAGGTGGTTGATGTATCTATAATGATTGTTATTTGCCACAACAGCCAATCCTTCAGAAAAGGAACTTGCTTTTTCGTATTCGGGAATGAGAATGAAGTTCCCCTTGTCGTCAATAAATCCCCAGCGGCCATTATTGACCACGGAAGCAAGTCCTTCTTCAAAGGGTGTAGCTTGTTCAAAAGATGGTAAAATTACCCACTCACCTCTTTTATCTATGTAGCCCCATTTACTATATTCTTTTACCGCTGCCAACCCTTCTGTAAATGGATAGGCTTTGAAATATTTTGCTTTAATTACCCACTCACCACCGGTATTTATGTAACCCCACAGTCCACCTTTTTTGGCTGGGAATAATATTTCATGGTCTTTTGCAATACTTGCTGATACTACAATTAGCAAGTATAATATCGCTATGATGATGCTTTTGGGTTTCATTTTCTTACACGTACGTTGAGGGTTTTATAGAAAAAATCGGTGCTGAATATCCTGTTATCCTGTACCCAAACGTCAAAATTTCGCCTGGTAAGCAATTTTGGAACGGTATATTCCCCTTCAGCTTCTGGCATTTGATCCAGGATCGGTTTTGCAAATGGAACAGGAGAAAACAGAACATAAATTTTGTAAAACTCCTGGCCTTCTTCTGTTTCCAGGTAAAGTTCATCTGTCAGGTAATATGAGAATCCATCGAAATACCTGGATGATGGGTTGCTTTCGAAAAAAATATATTCTTTATCGGCTATTACCGGCACATTGTTTTTGTACTCAGCAGGCATTTCCTGGTAGGGAAGTACACGGAATGCTTGTTCACTGTTAACCAGGTAAATACTTAAATATCCATCAACCGGACTCTGGAAACTCAAATAAAAAGGTTCTCCATTTTTATAATCTGTAGTTTCACAACGTACATCGGGGCATTTCAATGATGCAAATTTGAAACCGATAACAGGTTCTTCAATTTCACGGACCTTACCTTCAATTTCACAAATAATCCAGATCTCATTCCGGGTCCCGAATTCATCTTTAATTTTCCGCGACTCCTCACGAAATTCTTCTTTGGTGGTTTTGAGCCACTCACCTTTAAGCTGGGAGGTTGATTTTATTGCTACCTCGGTGTTTCCTTCTGATACATCCACAAACGCATCTTTAGAAACATAGGTACCGAATATTGTTTCAATAGCCATATGCTGCGCCTGCTGTTTCGCATTATCCCTTGTTTCTTCACGACTCAGATGCTCTTCCAACCTGACCTTTGCTATCCCTTTTGCAGCATAAATCCTCTGGCTAAACCCCTTTGAAAGGGGAATAACCAGAAGAAATACAACCATACCAATATGACGAATCATCTTATTAATTTTCAATTCAGAAATCGAGGATCTTATCCAGTTTTTTATGAAGTTCCTCGGTTTTGTCTTCTAATTGCTCTTTGATAGCTTTTTTCGCTACCTCATGCGCCATCTTGGTATTGTATCCAATGCGCACGGAAGATTCTATATTGCGATCACCTACTTCACGATAGATCTCAAAGAACGTCACTACCCTGCCAATTTCCTGGGCGATGATATTCTTTGAAGCTGCTACTGTTTTGGTAACCGATGCGGCATCATCACGGCTCAGTTGATTGTTGGCTACACTATTTTCAATCAGGGCCACAATGTTGGTTTGTACAATACCGGCAAGTTCGAGCTTTGCGAGTTCTGTTGCCTGAAGTTTAGCAGCAGATTGTGTCTCTCCTACAGAATTTCCGGTAGCCACAAGATAAAGTGGATACCCATCTTCGTCTTCTTCGTATTGCCGTTGCCATGATTTTTCTACCTGCTTATCCATAGGTAGGGCACCGGGTGCAATATACCAGCCACTCCTCTTGTATTTCCGGGCTTCTTTGCGAGCTGCTTTGTGAGCTTTGCGCTTCATTTCTTTTCTTACCTTCTTCTCAGATTTTTTATCTGCTGCCTGAAGGCTGGGTACAGCAACGACCAGAAATGCCAGTACCAGCAGGATTGATAATTTTCGT
>CAZONK010000218.1:2529-5205 GCA_964581095.1 uncultured Roseivirgaceae bacterium | reverse complement strand
CCTGTGACACTAAAAATTCAAATATCGGCATCTCCGAAACTTGAGTAATAATAATAATCCCATTCTATTCCATCAACCTCAAGGGTTTGAAGGGGCGTCTGTCTAAAATCAGATAAAGAAGAGCGTATCGAACTATCAAAGCCATATATTGTATCAAATTCCTTTTGTGGAGTTGGGAAAAAGTAAATGGAAACAATTACAAGAATAAATACCAACAAAAAACCATACCTCATTTTATTCATAACACTACTGTATTTCTTGAAATAATTCAAAGTGCAAAGGATGTATAAATTCCGGAATATTTCTAACGAGATGAGTTTAATTTCATCTCCTTGTTATGAAACTCCGTGGTTAGATGACACTGACTTGTTTCTTGCTGCCAACACCCATGGAAGAGTCTCAACCCCGGCTAGCGTGCTGGCGAGACTTGTGTCCTATTCAAAATCCCTCCGTCATCCATTGTTGTAAGTCTGAGCGAGATGCTCAGACTAGTGGAAGCAGACATCTATCTGTACATGCAGAAGTATGATAAAGCAATGGAGGAGATTGACCGGGTTCTGGAAATGGACACTTCATTCCGAATGGCCAAAAAGTATAAACTTATCTAATGTGAGTTCGATATAAGAATTCTATTTTTGATTGAATTATATCAATAGTTTCTTCCTGTAACCAATATTATTTCCCACATTATTTCAATGGAATTTACTTTGTAATATTTTCAAAAACCCAATTCTAAGGAATTCTGTATTTTTTCCCTTTAAGCAGTCTGTAATTCTTAAATCCCCCAATTTCAATATCATTAAAAACCTTTTGCTCCAGAAATGATACAATTTTGTATTTAAGCTTATCATGATCCATTATTTGTCGATTTAAAATCGTTTCTTTCTTTGAATAGTTGAGTTTATCTGCCCAATTAAATTTTTTAATCCAGTCGTTCATTACACTTGGGTTAGTTTCAGTAAATTTTGATGCTTTACCGAGTGGTCCATAATTGAATACCTTTGGTCGGTTCCTGCTAATTTTATTTGCTCCTTCTATACCCTTATGAATTGTATCCAGGGATTTAATTTTTTTTTGCATAAGCTCAGGTGGCCTAACCCAGCCATAATGATAGATATAAGCAGGGAGTTTAACTACTTTTAATTTGTGTGTGCCTATGTGCTGTCGATAATCTTTGGCATCAAAATCAGGAATTCTACGAAAGGACTGGGCCGATTCCCAGCTATGGATTTCAGGGTTGTTTCGTACAATCCGTATCTCATTTTTATACCATGAATGCGAGTATTGATAGTGGTTGAAATCCCCCCAAAAATGAAGGTACTTAAATAAAAATCCTTCAACAGCAGGATCATTTACATATTTTTCGCAGGCAGATTGAATTAGATCCATGTACTTTTCGTGAACAACTTCGTCAGCCTGGAGATAAAACAACCAGTCGCCACTACAATTTGATTTAGCAATATCGGTTTGATGGGCGTTTTCGGTTCCCCTGTCATATTTTTTAATATCCCATTTCGTATGGACAATTTTTATCTTTTCCGATCCAATACTGTTAATCTCTTTCCCTGTTTCATCATCCTCATCGCAATCACCCAAGGCTACCACAAATTCATCCACAATGGGAAGAATAGACAGGATGGCCTCCTTTATTGGATAGTACAATTTGGAGGTATTTTTTGCCATAGTAAAACCACTAATTTTCATCGATGTGTTATTTTATTCTTGCTTAATTTCAAATGTACTATAACCTGTCACAAGATCATTGAAATTTACAGTTCCCATCACAATAATGGTAAATTGTCCGGTATCATCTGATAATGGAATAGATATATGAGCAGAACCATCTTTATTGGTTAAAACATTTGGCGACCAATACATAACGCCCCTTAAATCTGGTGTTGTCTTATCCTGGAATAACGTAAAAGTATTGTTAAAATTTTGAGGTAGTGTAAATCCCTCTATTGCCACCACGTTGGGATTTTTCTTTAATTTCCTGTTGTATTTCACATCACGGGTATTGACCTCCATAATACCGTTTCGCCACATGAAAGGCTCAAAATATGTCCTTATTGTTGAAGTTTTATTAAAAAGCCGTACTTCAAGGATGTCCTGGTACTGGATATCCAGAACTTCCTTTTCATTAAAGGTGAGATAGCCATCAACAATATACCAGGGATGGTCCGTAAACCGGCTACCTAACTCCTGATTGAACATCCTAACGGTTTTCTTATTATCGATTGTTCGGACTTTTACATTGCTGATAGCCTCATTGATAAACTCCTCAAAGGAAAAAATATTCTGGTAATCTTGTGTTCGATAGACAACATCGGGTATTCTTGCAGGACCTACCGTATTGTTGAGCCCTGACGCTTTGTGTAAATCGAATAATTCAATAATTTTCCTCCGTTTCTTTAGCAGTTCCAAATATTTCAGGACACCCGGAGTACGTACAGGCGGATCCGAATTATAATAAGGTAGGGTTAGTTTTCTTTTGGTCAAAGGTACAAATTCAACAACCGCGGGCTGATAAGGATCCAGATTAAAGATCTGGAATATTTCCGGTCCCCAATGATCGGGAACAGGCACCTTTATTTTCCCATCCCTGGCTGATGCCCGTATAAATCGTGAAGTTTTATCCATGTATATGGAAATCAAACCTGATGTCAGGTTCTTTTT
>CAZONK010000218.1:0-2429 GCA_964581095.1 uncultured Roseivirgaceae bacterium | reverse complement strand
TGAGCAGGTTTGAAGCTCAAATTGTAATTTGTATACGCCCTCAATAAATAATGGCCCTCTTCAGTATCGATAGGAAGAGTGATGCTTCCAAAGCTTGACCGGTTATTGATCAACAGCTTTTGCCCAACTATGGTCTCATTTTGAGGGCTCACAAGATCAACATTCAATACACGGCTGTTTGCTTTGCTGGAATCATTAAGCAGATAAACTTTAAACCAAATTGTCTCCCCGGATGCATAAAACGGCTTGTCTGTATGAACTACCATACATTCCGGTTGTTGGCCTATTGCCCAAAATGAAGATGCCAGAACAATCAGAATTGATCCCGCCAGTTTCTTCCAGGTCATCGCGAAACTATTAATCATCCCAGTATTCAGGTCTTTCAATCTGGATGCCACTCTTCAACGAACAAATACAACATTCTGCCCGATGATCCCTGAAGAATTGAAAATCATTACAATCAAAAACCGGATGAAATGGTTTAATCTCACGTGGTGTAATAAATGTTCTTAAAACACTCTGACCACTTACTTCGAAATATCCAAGCACAAGAGCCTGCTCATTGTTCCTTTCAATAATATTGCCCCTTACTTTGGCAGGCTGCACATCAAACAGACTTCCTGACTGGTTAGCTACTATATTAATTTTTTCCCAATATTTAAAAGTCTCTTCAGAAATTGCATGTTGGTTTACTATAAAGTAGTGCCTTCCGGTAAATACATCATTGGGTACCAGTAAACGCGAACGTACTTTAAATCCTTTTAAATACTTTTGTTCTCCTTCATTTTCGAACATGAGCATTTCTGATGCATCTACCAAATCATTAAAATAACAAGTTTCTGCAAAATCAAACGGACTACATGATCGGTCGGTAAATGAATAAACTTCATCGATTGACCACCGAAGAGGAGAAGATTCTCTCAAGCTGTTATTGAGAGGAGTATCAATAAATATGTCTATAAATGTCTTATCAACAAGTATTTCAGAACTACTTAGTATTTCCCTGGTTTCAATTTCAAAATATATATCCTCAATTTCAATCAGTTCAGGCATTACCTGTGGTGTTGAATAAAACTCCCTGCCACTCGGAAATGTGATCTCAACGTGATACGATCTTCCGGGAATTCCTTGTATTTTATCAACTTCCAACTCATATTTCCCCATTTCAACTTCTTCGTAATCAGCACAATTTCCATCTTCATCTTTAATCACTACCGAAGCACCCGAAACGGGACTACCGGGTTTTCCAAAGTCAGAAGTCCACGAAATGTTGAAGAAGTGCTTCTCATTCAATTGAGAGAAATTACCGCTAAAGACAAGTTGTCGGCCCCCTGACTCAGTTTCGAAAAATATCGGATCCACACATGACTGCATGAAAACCAACACAAAGAATAATATGGCTCGTATTGCTGTCTTCATTTGAATTCAAAGCTGTAGGTAATAGAAGGGAAAGCGCTACCTAATACAGACAACCGGTATGCTTTCGCAGGACTGTTGGTGTCTCTCCTGAAAAAAACAGAGAAGGCATTGCGCCGACTGTATATATTGTAAATCGAAAAAGTAATACTATCCTGGTATTTCTTTTTTTTCACCGCATTGCGTTTGTAGGTGTATGCAAGATCCAAACGATGGTAATCAGGAATACGATACTCATTTCTATCGCTGTAATGTGGCACAACTACACTTCCAAGGGCATATGTACTTTCCGGTGCCGTAATTGGCCTGCCGGAAGTGAAGTTGAAAACAAGCGCAAACCTTGATTTTCTGTTCACAGTCCAGTCCATGACCAGGTTCACGTTGTGCGGTCTGTCAAACCTGGCAGGAAACCAACTCGAGTCAATATCACCGGTAATTTGAGGAGCCTGTATAAACGTTCTTGAAAAAGTGTAGGAAAGACTGCCTTTAATTTTCCCGGTATGCTTCTTTAAAAACAATTCAAGGCCGTATGCCTTTCCTTCCCCCTGAATAATCTCATCTTCTAAATCGGGATTTAACACAAGATCTGCAAAATCCCTGAATTCGATTATATCTGTCATTTGTCTGTAAAATATTTCAGCTGAGGATTCCCAGGCATTTAAATCAAAGTTCTTAAAGAATCCCAATGAGAAATTATTTGAAACAGAGGGTGATATCCTGGAATTAGTCATTACCCATTGATCAATAGGGAGTACCCCGGTGGTGTTCGAGAGTAAATGAATATACTGGCTCACCTTATTGTAGCTGGCTTTTACCGAACCCGTTTCACCCACTCCATATCTTATCGAAATTCTGGGTTCCAGATTGGTATATTGCTGATCTTCGATTACGACTGCCCCGCGTTCCTCCGGGAAAAAAATGGAAGTTCTCAATCCGGCAGATAACGCTAATTTTTCGCTGATATCCCACTCGTCATTCAGATAAAATCCCCATTCCTGTCCATAATCCTTAAG
>CAZONK010000217.1:0-5218 GCA_964581095.1 uncultured Roseivirgaceae bacterium | reverse complement strand
TTGGAAGGGCCATATGGGCGCTTGGTTATCTGATCAGATACTCACCCAACGATGCATACCACCAGTTGGCGTGGGAAATATTCGGAAAGGCTTATCCCAATTTTGAGCAACTCACTTCCATTCGTGGGATAGCTAATACACTGATAGGCATGGCACATTATATCCATCGTTTCCAGTCCGATGAAAAAACAATCAAACTAATGGAAAAGCTAAGTTTGAAGCTTGTCGAAAACTACAATTTTCATCGTGATAAGAACTGGCACTGGTTCGAAGATGTTTTAACCTATGACAATGGGGTTATGCCTCTTGCCTTATATCATTCATACCAGATTATTCGTAATCCCAAAGTGCTTAAGATAGCCGATGAATCAACAAAATTCCTTGAACAGATCACTATGAAACCCGGTTATTTTGCGCCGGTGGGCTCCAATGGATGGTACCCCAAAAATGGACAATGTGCCAAATATCCACAGCAAGCCACGGATACAATGAATATGATTTTACTGTATTTTAAAGTTTTCCAAATTAAAAAAAGACAAAAAGATCTTAAAAATATGTTTCAGTGCTTTACATGGTTTCTGGGTGAAAACGATCTCCGTATTCCACTTTATGACCATGAAACGAATGGCTGCTGTGACGGTCTGGAATCTTACGGAGTCAACAGAAACCAGGGGGCTGAAAGTACCCTTGCATATTTGATTTCAAATACGAGCATTCTGAATGCCCTCGAGCTTGAGTCAAAACTCCAACGAAGAAGAAAACCTGAGTCCTCATATGTGCAAAAACAAAAACTACCAAAAAAGACTTCAGATTTGAAGCCTGATCTTGTTTAAAGAATTGCTAATATTCCGTGAGATCTATTGTCAGAAATCCATCACTGTATCAAGCAACTCCTGAACAGGTATTGTAACAATTCTAAGTTCTTATTTTTTTTTAGAAGAAATTAAAAAATAAAGAAATCCCAGGGCGAATAAAAAATGCAATGATGTGAACATATATCCCATTGAATTCATTGCCCCAGTAAATGCACCTTTACCTGTTAATACAAAATCTATTGAGTGATATGATAAGTTCCCCATTAAAATTGATTTCATTCCAATAGTGTTAATATTTTCATTTCTGCTTACCAAACATATGATTCCAAATGATAGAAGCATGGAACCAACCGTACTTGCCATAAGCAAACCATCCGTATCAAGATTAACATCGATAAGTGGGAAAATGAATGTTGGTATCATTAACATTCCAATTCCAAATGGAATAAACATAATTGAATTGATTGTTAGAAAGGTTTTTAGCTTCATGGGTTCTGTTTTTAAAAATTGTTTTGAATAATATTTGACCGGTCAATTAATTATACATTAAAAAATTTACGTTTTAAATACATATTCCTTTAAGTATTTCTTGAAAAGAAGTAACGGTGAGTTAGACTTTAGTAGTCGAGCCTTTAATCGAGCACCTCGCCATGTAAAATCAATATATTCCATTAATTCATCGATATCGATATTTTTATTTATAAGGTTTTTCCTCTTTAAGGCATTAAGTAATTCAAGCATAGCTTCATTTGTCTTCTCAATTGCCTTTAATATTTCTAATCTGAAAGTTTCATTTTGATCAGAATAGGAGTGACACATAACGCTCATATAACATTCCTTAGAATAATTTATTTTTTCGATTGAATCTATTCTTGAATCGATCAATTCACTAAACGTATTTAGGCTTATTTCTTTGGTTGGTAACTTTTCTTGAAAGGTTTCAATAAAGTTGTTCATAGCTTCTAATGCAAATTTCTCTTTACTTTCAAAGTAGTGATAGAATGAGCCTTTTGGTAAGCCTGCTTCGGAAGTAATATCATTTACACTACAACGGTCATAGCCATTTTCCCACAGAACCTTTTGCCCTGCATGAAGCAGGTGTTCTCTTTTATTTGTACCTCCCACATTACAAAGATATCATTAATATCTGACCGGTCAACTATTAAAGGAAAAAATTTGAATCCTCTTTATTATTATTGCCAAAATCAGGTACAAAATCAATTGGCACAGGAATGAATAAATTGCAAGTGAGTGGTGATAAAAGTAAAGTCAAAACCGCGGCAAATAATATTTCTAACTAATGGGTATTTGTTACCACATATCATTACATTCTGATTTGATTAATATCCCTGCTTTCAAGGATCTTCCTGGGATATTCCGAATGCACAACGCTAATCATTGCCTTTCCCATTTGAACGGAAGAAGTTACCATCGATGGTAAATGTTTTAAAAGGGGATATAACGGGGCAACAAAACGATAAATTGTGTCATAAAGTTTTGTTGAAGATTTAATACCCCTCATTGGTTGTATAAAGCCGGGCCTGAACATATATGCATCATCAAAAGGCATTTTCAACAGATCATTTTCAGTCTTCCCTTTTACCCTTGCCCACATCGTCCTTCCTTTTTCAGTGCTATCTGTACCGGCGCCTGACACATAGCAAAATTTCATACCCGGGTTTACAGACAATACCTCTTTTGCAAAATTGATTGTCAGGTCGTAAGTGATTCTGGTGTAATCTTGTTCGTTTATTCCAACAGAGGTTATTCCCATACAAAAAAAACAAGTATTAAATCCGGTCAACTCATTTTTTATGTTGGAAAGATCAAAAAAATCTGAATGGATTACTTCTTTAAGCTTTTCATGTTGCAAATCAATGGATTTCCTGTTGACGACCACTACTGATTCCACTTCCGGGCTGTCAAGGCATTCAAGGAGAACACCCTTGCCTACCATACCTGTTGTTCCGGTTATAATTGCCCTGATTTTCATTTTAAATTAGTTCCCCAATATATTTAGCGATGCTACATAGAATTCGGGATTGACCTTTAGTCCTCCTTCACTGGAATTTATTTGTAAAGCCACCCACTGTAACGTAGGTGTTATCCATTGTTCCTTTCCATCAACTGTAACTTTTACCGGCATATTGAAATTTCGTACGGCATTTCCCCATCGATATTCCAGCGATTTTCCCTTAAATCTGTACTCCAGCATCGGCAGGCGATAATCGCGCAGGTATTGATCAAAAACAGATGTTAGGTCCAGGCCTGTTTTCTCACTCATAAAATCTTCTATTTGTCTCGATGTAACAGTTTGATGATAAAAATGAAAGTTCATTTCACGCAGGATAGACCTCCATTTATTATCGTCGTCCACCAGTTGACGGATAATATGAAGCATATTACCACCTTTGGGATACATATCGCCTGAACCTCCCGCATTTACTCCATACGGAGCAATAATGGGGCGATCATTACGAATTCCTATGCGAGTACCCCGTACATATTCGTTGCCTGCTTCTTTACCAAAGAAGTATTCTACAAACAGGCTTTCTGAATAATTGGTAAAGCTTTCATGAATCCACATATCGGCCATGTCTTTGTAAGTGATATTATTGGCAAACCATTCATGTCCTGATTCGTGTACAATAATAAAATCAAACTTCAATCCCCATCCGGTATCACTAAGGTCCCGGCCCAGGTATCCGTTCTGGTAACCATTTCCATAGGTAATTGAGCTTTGATGCTCCATACCCAGGTATGGTGTTTCTACAAGTTTGTAACCATCCTCATAAAATGGATATGGGCCAAACCAATATTCGAATGCATCCAGCATACGAGGTACTTCAGTAAATTGCTTTTTGGCTTTTTCAAGATTATCCCTTATTACATAATAACCAACATCCAAATCTCCTTTCTCTCCTTCATATACTTCGGAATAATGAACATAGTCTCCAATATTGATATTCACGCCGTAATTGTTAATAGGATTAGCAACAAACCAATGATAAGTTTTAGTACCATTATCATTTTCATCCACCCCCATTAATCTTCCATTTGAAACATCCATCATGTTTTCAGGAACTGTTACACTTATGAGCATGCTGTCCACCTCGTCATACATATGATCTTTGCACGGCCACCAGACACTGGCGCCCAACCCCTGGCAGGAAGAAGCCACAAATGGTAGTCCATTATTATCTGTTTTCCATGTAATTCCTCCATCCCATGGAGGATTTTTGGCTTCTTTTGGAATTCCTCCGTAGAATATTTGAATGTCATGGATATCCCCCGGGTTTTGTTTCTTTTGCAAAGTGATGAAATGAGCATTCCCTTCCTGAACAATTTCAAGTGGTTGTTCATCCTGTACTGCTTTATAAAGCTTTAAAGGAGGCTGAAGGTCGATTTGCATAATCTGCGCCTCGCTAAGTACTATGTACCTTATCGTATTTTCTCCTTCGATAGTTTTCGTAACGGGATCCACGACAATATTTAGGTGGTAATAGCTCAAATCCCACCAGACTCGTTCCGGGGTTATAGAACCACGTAAAGTGTCCTGCCTTGTAAAACGAGGCTGCGCCGTACCAAAACCAGCCATAAAAAGTATCAGAAATAGTAGAGAAGATCGAATCATCATTTAATTCAAATAATTAATATTACATTAGAACCTAAATATAAATGACATGCCTGACAATACTATTATTTTTCTATGCAATACCCTACCGAACTAACAGGCATAACATTCAATTCCATCTATATTCATGAGCCCGGTAGTTTCATCGCAAATGTTACAATCGCAGTCATATCCTTTATATTTTATACCCGAAGTCAATCACTACCTCTATCTTCTTTTCAACGCTATTGGTCCTATTTTATCCTATCCCTTGGCATTGGAGCTTTCGGTGGAAGTTTTGTACATGGTTTCCCAACTTTACTCTCTGAACAAACCTTTTTCATCTTGTGGGCATTAAAAAACGGGTTTATTGTTATTGCCAACTATTTTGCATCGATGGCAATGTTTATACTGATCCATGATAAACCCAGAAGGATGTTTAGTATTCTGTTTCTTTTAAAAAGTTTCATAGTTATTGCTTTACTTTTTATCACAAATAGTTTTACACCGGTAGTCATCGATTTGTCATTTACTTACATTTTTGTGTTGACTGTGACATTTCGTTATGCTAGAAAACGAGAAGATGTACGTTTGATTAGAAACGCATTTGTAGTTGCCTTGTTCTCAGGTCCAATATTCCTTTTAAAATATGATCTGGATCCACTGTGGTTCACATATAAGGATATGTCACATATTTTTGTGTTACTAAGCCTTGTGCTGATTTATAAGGGAGTGAAAGCAGAAAATATTTCAACTTGATTTGCGTCTTTTTTTTAACCCCATCGTCTAT
>CAZONK010000216.1:0-5236 GCA_964581095.1 uncultured Roseivirgaceae bacterium | reverse complement strand
TTACCATTTTTCTCCGATGCGCAAAAATTCGATCGGCAGCACCTCGATTTATTATCTGAAAAATATGCAAAATCTTCTTTTCCACTTCTCAGGGATCTGTTAAGTATTCCCAATGACGCGTTTTACCCGGACGACATTGGAAAAAATGTTCAATGGTGTGAGGATGCATTCAAGGATCGAAACTTTACAACAACACGGATTGAAACAGAAACTGCTCCTCTTTTGCTTGCTGAGCGCAAAGGAAAGAATGCAATAAAAACTGTACTTGTTTATCTCCAGGTTGATGGCCAGCCTGTAGATACATCCCGATGGTTTCAGAAAAACCCATACATTCCTGTATTAAAGAAACAATCCCAGGAGGGTATTTGGGAAGAAATACCATGGAACCTTATTGAAGATTATTATGATGACTGGCGGGTGTTTGCTCGTTCGACATCCGATGCGAAGGGACCGGTAGCGATGTTTCTGGCTGCGCTGTCCGCAATAGATGATGAAAAATATAAACCCAATTATGATCTGAAGGTGATAATGGATTTTGAAGAAGAATTGGGATCACCGCGATTGCCCGAAGCGGTTAAGAAAAATTCGGATTTACTTAAGTCTGATATGCTCGTCATTTTCGATGGTCCACGACATATAACCAATAAACCAACATTATCATTTGGAGCCCGGGGAATTGCTACAATAGCCCTGACGACCTATGGACCAATTGTTCCCCAGCATAGTGGACATTATGGCAATTATGTTCCCAATCCAGCACTGGGATTAGCAAAGCTCCTTGCATCGATGAAAGATGATGAAGGGAGAGTAACAATACCTGGATATTATGATGGTATTTCGATTGATCCTGAAACTGATAAAATCCTGAGAGCCGTACCAGATGATGAAAATCAAATACAGGACAGGTTGCAGCTTGGACGTGTAGATAAAGTCGGCAGTTATTACCAGGAGTCCATTCAGTACCCATCATTGAATATAAGGGGAATGCAATCGGGCTGGATTGATGAAAAAGTACGAACAATTATACCCGGATGGGCGCGGGCCGAAATTGATGTGAGACTTGTGTTGGAATCAGATCCTGAAAGATTGATTGGCTTGATCAGAAAGCATATTGAAGATCAGGGGTATTTTGTAACAACGAATGTTCCTACGAAAGAGGAACGCTTGAACAATGAAAAAGTAGCAACCTTCAATTATGAGATTTCGTACGGGGCATTCAGGACTGATTTTGACTCCGATGTTGGTGTTTGGTTGAGAAAAGCGATCAACAGGGCTTTTGAAGAGGATCCAATAATGATCCGGATGAGTGGTGGATCAATTCCCATTTCACCATTTGTTACCACACTGGGAATTCCTGCCGTAGGAGTTCCTACAGTGAACCGTGACAACAATCAGCACAGCCCCAATGAAAATATACGACTTGGAAACTACAGGGAGGGAATTAAAACTATGATTGCTATTTTAACAGAGGGATTTTAAAGTTAATTGCGCTTTTATATTAGGCGAATCCTTGCATAAATAGGAAAAGATTTGAATATTTTCTGAGAGAGGAATCAAAGTAAAGGCCATGGTATAAAACAAAAAGGCTAAAGCTTGTATATTTTTGTCCGTTCTGATTTTTAGTTTATGATAAAATATAATCCCAAGAGCTGGCTGGGTTTGATTTTTCACTCACACAGCCGTTTTATTTTCAAAAAACTTGTTCCTTCGCAGGTTTTTCTGACCGCTTATACATTATTGGTGATCTACCTTGTTCAGGATTACCTGAAATTGGACATTTTCAGCACTATTGCCGTGCACTCCCTACTGGGAATTGTACTCGGACTTTTTCTTGTTTTCAGAACGAACTCGGCGTATGACAGGTGGTGGGAGGGGCGCAAGATTTGGGGCAACCTGGTGAATGATTCCCGGGATCTTGCCTTTAAGCTAAATTCATTTTTACCCTCAGCAGATGAAGGAAATAGAAAGTTTTATTCTACAATGATACCAAACTTTGTCCTTGCTTTAAAAGAGCATCTCAGAACGGTGCCTGAGCACCAGGAACTTGATCTTTTAAGTGAAGGGAATAATCAATCATTTTTAGATGCCGTAAATAAGCCGAATTTTATACTTAATAAACTATTTATCCGTACTAATCAATTGAAAGATGATTCGTTGATTGATGGATTCCAATTCCTGGTGTTGGAAAAAGGTATCAGTGGCATGGTGGATTCACTGGGCGCTTGTGAGAGAATTCTAAATACACCAATTCCATATTCTTACAGCATGTTCATGAAAAAATTTGTGTTTTTTTACCTGATTACACTGCCCTTTGCCTTCATGGACGAATTTGGTTATTGGACTGTATTGCTGGTTTTGTTTGTCACTTATATTCTTATGGGTACAGAACTAATTGCCGAGGAAATTGAGGACCCCTTCGGCCGCGATGAGAATGATTTACCAACGGATTTCCTTGCTGAAAAAATTAAAGGAGATGTAGAACTGATTCTGACTGTAAAAAAATAGATTTTTCAACTTATGTTTTGACTTTGACAAGTGTTTTATTTCCTGGAACCTTAAGAATCCAAAGACCAATAAATGTTATAATACCATTGAATAGTAAAAGCGTATAGCCAAAATAGAATCCAAACCATTGAATGCTCAGAATATTGAGCATGTAGGATAGTATGGGTGCCAGAACTGCTACAACCGGTACCCACTTATCCCTAACACCAAATTTGGTAAATAACCCAAACGCATATAATCCCAGTATGGGGCCATAAGTATATCCTGCAATGGTAAAAACTGTGTTAATAACACTTTCATTATTAACTGCACGAAAGATCATAATGATGCATATAAGTATTATTGAAAATGAAATATTTATTCTGTTTCTGATCCTTCTTTTTTCTTTGTCACCTTTGTTTTCCAGGTTGAGGAAATCTGTATAAAAGGCAGTGGTAAGTGATGTAAGTGCTGAATCAGCAGAGGAAAAGGCAGCGGAAGCAATTCCCAACATAAAGACAATTCCTGCAAAGGTATTAAATTGATTTAGTGCCAGCTGGGGGAAGATATCATCCGTATCCAGTATAATTCCAACTTCGTCAAACGACAGTAATATTTCGGCTCTTTGAATATAAACAAAAAGTAAAACTCCTAATGACAAAAAGACAAAATTGGTTAAAACTAAGATAATGCTATAAAGAATAATATTCTTCTGGGCTTCCTTCAGGTTCCTGCAAGTCAAACTTTTCTGCATTTCATTCTGATCGAGTCCATTCATTGCAATCGCAACAACAGCGCCTGTAATAAATTGCTTATAAAAATTCTTTTCGTAATTCCAGTCCCAATTGAAGATTGTTGAATATTCACTTTCAGAAATTGTTTTTGCAAGTTCTCCAAATGAAAGGTTCAATTCGCTGGAAATAATATAAATGCTTATGATGACAGAAAGTAGCATCACTAATGTCTGGAATGTATCTGTCCAGACTATAGTTTTTATACCTGCTTTATTTGTATAGGCCCAAATTAGCAAAATGATAATGGCCACTGTGAGTACAAATGGAACATTATAATGTTGAAAAAAAGCTATGTGAAGTACTCCGGATACAACAAATAAACGTAGAGATGCCCCTATGGATTGCGAAATGAGAAAGAAAAGAGAACCGGTTTTGTGAGATACTTTTCCAAAACGGGTTTCGAGGTATGAGTAAATCGATACCAGCTTAAGCTTGTAATACAATGGAAGAAGTATGGTTGTAATTACAGAATAACCTGCCAAATACCCCAGTACCAGTTGGAAATAGTAAAAATTACTGTTTCCTACTTCTCCCGGAACGGAAATGAAAGTGATTCCGGATAGGGAAGCCCCAATCATTCCAAATCCTACAACATACCAGGGGGATTTATGATTCCCTGTAAAGTATGTATCCACTGTTACCTGACGGGAGGTAACTCGGGATATAATAAATAAAATAGCAAAATAACTTACTATTACTGTCAGTACAACTAATGGGTTCATTTAAAGAAAACGATTGCTATAAAACTCAAGAAGAAAGTGAGAATTCAACTAGCATAAAGGTATAAGGATTTGTTTACTTTGTTGAAACATTTTTGTGATAGAACACCTATTTTGATAATTAGTAATTAAATCTAAATGGAAGATATCAAACCTAATGTCCGTAGAGTAACTACACAAACGGAAATAATAATCTGTACCAAAATAATTGCCGGTTCTGAACCCTGGACAACCCTTGGCATCACAAGTGATCAGGTGATGAATACTGTCAACAATGACCTGAATGAGGTTTATGCGGCCTATGTTAAGGATGATATTGTTGGAGTCATAATTATACAAATGGAGGGAGCCTTTTCGGGATACCTGAAAAATATAGTTGTAAAACACGGTTGGAGAAATAAAAATTTGGGAAAAACAATGATGGATTTTGTCGAAAATAAAATATTCTCAAAGTGTACAAATGTTTTTTTATGTGTTTCGTCATTTAATCGGGAAGCAAAGAAATTTTATATAAATATTGGTTATCAGGAAGTCGGTGAATTAAAAAATTACCTTGTTGACGGGTATGATGAAATATTGATGAGAAAAACAAAAGGCCCGATCCTCGGAGAAAATGAGGGAGGCAATAAATAATCCAGGTTATTGATATTACGGATCTGTAAAGACAATATAATAGCGTATCAATACGCAATAAAGTAACCTGAAACCTATCAACATTTTCACATTGTTTAAACCGCAAATTATGATTAAATTTCGTATCCAATAAACTTAACCTGATATGAAAAAAATCATACCTTTTATTCTTTTTGGATTTGTTTGTCTTTCCACATTGGCACAGGAAAAACGTGCAATGGATCCATTGGACGTTGCAAGAATCAAATCAGTAGGATCTGTCCTGATATCTGATGATGGAAAAGTAGCTGCGTTTACACTTACAGTACAGGCTGATCCTCTTGTAGAGAACAAACCTGCACACAGCGAATTACATTTGCTTGATCTTAATGACCAGTCCACTGTACCATTTATAACGACTGGAAGCGTTAGGGCGGTCGCTTTCAGGCCCGGTAAGCGATCTATTACATTTCTTGAAAAGAAAAAAGACGATAAAAAAACTTCACTATATGAAATATCACTGTCGGGAGGGGAAGCTCAAAGGATTATGGAACTGGACAATTCCATATCTTTTTATGAATGGGCTCCTGATGGTAATAAAGTTGCTATTATAACCAGTGAAAAGCA
>CAZONK010000215.1:0-5244 GCA_964581095.1 uncultured Roseivirgaceae bacterium | reverse complement strand
TTGATCATCTTCATATTGTTAACTGCCCATTCAATAAATAGCGGAACTTCAGCCAGTACTCTCTCTGTAACAGTAATTCCGAAGTGCGCATAAATACCAAACTTATAAAGCATCCTGGCATACTTGAGTCTCAGGTCATTCAACTCCATCTCACTTGAAATTTCCTGTTTCTTAAACTCGGGACGTATTTGGGTAGAATCGATATGAAAACTAATCCCGGTCAGTCCTGATTCTTTCAATCTTTCCAGCAGGGAGTCTGTCAATGCAAGGCCATTGGAAAGGATTACACTTTTTAATTTCAAACCGGATATGAATTTAATTATTTCGATGATATCGGGATGAACAATGGGTTCTCCTCCGGCCAGGGTGATATTGTCACAGTTTCTCCATTTCTTAAGAAATAGTATATCTTCCTTGATTTGATCCAGGGATTTATGCCCTTCACCCATTGTAAGTCGATAGCAACCCTTACATTTGATATTGCAAACATCAGTTACTTCCACCCAGCCAATTGGATTGTCATTCATTGACCATGGCATACGGTATAAATTAGATTTTTCCGGATACATTTGATACTCACTTGGTTGAATGGCAATACTCTGTAATAATGTGTAAAACAACAATGATAAAAATCAGTTGTTTTAAAATAGTTCTGTGAATCCATTCGTTCCTCAGCGTATTTTGCGACGCTCACGACACGACACTAGTGCGGAATCCCTGAGTAAGTAGGCATATAAATTACATACAGATGCTTCGTTTACACTCAGCATGACGGGTCTTTAACTTTCCTTACCGTTGACAAATTGTAGTATAAGGGCACCATGTATTTTTTTTTAGCGGCAAAAACCAGATAAGGTTTAATGTCAATCCTGGCGGCCCCATACATCCGGAAGCCCAATACGCATCATTCTTTCTTGTTACGTTGGAGGGCCAGGTTGGTGAACTTGAGTTCGTGGTTGGGTGTAACTAAACTCGAATATCGAATATCGAATTTTGATCAACGATTTTAGATTTTAGACCCGGCAAATCAAAAATCATAATTCGTTAATCTATATTCATAATTCAAAAGGTGAATACATAAACTTCTTTCCACACAATTACCGCTGGCATATCGTAGTATAAGGGCACCATGTACATTTATTGATTTCACTGGTTTGAGTAAAGGGTATGGCCGGATCCAGAATTTCTTCGATAATATGAACCAGGTTATCATGAAAAGCACCCAGAATATCTTCCGTAATAACGTTGTCTTTACGCAGGGGGATCATCCCGGCACTTAGTTTAACCAGTTGATAGATCGCTCCTTTTACCTGTACACCAGGGTTATTTTTCTGATAGAGCATGGCATAATAATAGGCCTGAAAGCCGGCTTTGAATTTTCCATCTTCGAAATATGGTTGAATATAGATTTCGGGATCCTCAACGTTTTGACGCGAGCTGGCAAGAAAATTAACTTTCCCAGTTTTATAATCGATAATTGTGTGGATATTCCCGTTCGTGGATTCCTTACTATCAATACGGTCAACAAAACCACCCAATAGCACCTCCCTGTCTCCAGATAAGTGAATTCTTCCTTCGATCCACTCTTCAACACCTTTGATGGTAAAAGGTAAATTCTTAACATCCTGATCGAAAATTTTCTTAAGCAATCTTTTAATTACACTTTCCAGAAGCAGATCTACTCCTGATAAACTATAATTACTATGAATTACTTTTTGATCAAGTAGAGCCTGATGCACTTTATCAGATATATTTTTTGTGGAAGCAATTGCCTCAAGATCTTTGGCATCAATAGTCTTATTCAAGTAGGGTACATATAGGAATTCAAGCGCTTTGTGCAAAATATTTCCAAATACCCGTTTATCAATTTTATCAATGGAGGAATCTGTTTCGGGTACGCGGGCAACATACTTCAGGTAAAACTGCATTTTGCAATCAATGTAGCTAACCAAACGTGTGGGTGACATCGTCTTCACCTTATCCTTATCACCGGAGTGAATATACCTGTTCAACTTATCCATCACCGATGGTGATTTTTCAACGATTAACTCCACAGCATCTTTTGCGTGGGACCGGTATGGAATGCTCACTTTGTTTTCGACAATAGTAATCTCCTGTTTATTATCTGAAACTTTATTTACCAGTTGTAATAGAAACCTGCTTTTTTCGCCGGATCCATCGATGGCCACTTCGGTATCATACAGGATATGAATTGATTCTGCACGCTGTAATACCCGCTTAAAATGATAGGCATAAATTGCTTCATGTTCTTCAAATGTTGGTAAACCAAATGCTTTCCTTGCAACGAACGGGATATAGGAGTTGCCAAATCCGGAACGCGGAAGCTTATTCTCATTTACACCAAGGAGAATGATATGTTTAAAGTCAAGTGCCCGGGTTTCAAGAAAGCCCATCACCTGCAAACCATCCAGTGGCTCTCCAGAAAACGGGATCTTTATACTACGAAAACTTTCTGCATAGAGCAGAACCATGAATTTAAATCCCGGTACAAAGGATTGCTTTTTAATATTTTCAGCAAACATGTTCAGCTGCTTTAATCCATGATAAATGATTTCCAGGGATGTATCATCATTTTGCTGATCCGAAACTTTGAGATAGTAAAACAATTCTACCAGGAACTTGTTTATTCTACCGAGTAATTCATGGACTGATTCATTGGGTTGAAAGATATTTACGAGCCAATGGTCTTTGCATTGTTCTACTATTTCTTCCGCTTCCACCCATTTCAACTTATTTTGACGGATAAATTCAGCTATTGAGCTGGATATCTCAGAAAAGACAGGACTTACCAGGGTATTTTTTAATAGTGCCATCACTCTTGACGCCTCGTACATTTTACCCGACTTGTAATCCCTTGATTCAGCATGTAATTTCAATATTTCAAGCACAAAATGATACAGTGACGTATTCCTGATGGGATATCCCATCGTGACATTGATAGTTGGAGCGTCTATTGCATGCAATACGGGCAATAACATATTTTCATCTGCAAGTACCAGGGCAGTGTCCCTGTTCAGGGGAAGTTTTTCTTTTTCAATGAGGTGACCGGCGTATTTTGCCTGTGCTACCAATTGGGGACATCCTGTAATGGAAATTGTCTTTTTCTGTTCCAGCAAATTTGTCTCTACCCAGTGGATATTCGAATATCTCCAGTTTTTCTTATAGTTTCTTAAAAAATCACCTGCTTCCTCATTACTGTCGGTCATATAGAGTTTATCGCAATCCCAAAACACTTCGGCAATTCCCTTATCAAGAAGCGACTTGATGATAACTTCCTCCGAAATGGAAAGGGCATTGAACCCAGCAAAAACTACCTTTTCGTAGTGTATATCAAAATCGGTATCCCGTAAATTTTCAGCAAGTATCCGAAATATTTTACCTGAATAAAACATCTTCTCGCTCATCATTTTTTCTTCAAACAATCCATATGCATTATGAACCCGCTTCCAGTTTTTTACAAACCGATTTCCCAATTCGGTATTCTTGTCCGATGAAAACAAGCTTAAAAAATTCTGATACGCTTTCTGCATTTCTTCGTTATCTCCAAAAGCCTGCTCAATTTCTTCAATACTTTCGAGCCCTTCGTATAATTTTTTACTGTCCACCAGGTACCGGTCAATCTCATCGTAGTCCGAAAGCAAAATTTGCCCCCAGGCATAGAACTTTTCAAATTCCAGTCCGGGTTCCAGTGATTTGTAAACCTCATAAAGTTTAAATACCATCGATATTTCATCGATTGGTTGATGCCCTGTGCTTTTAAACACAAAGTCCTCAATACCCAATACTTCCGGGCTCCAGAAAGTCCGACCCCTAAACCGGTCTTGCAGTAGTTCGAGGAAATACAACCCCGCGCGCTTCGATGGAAACACAAAACACCATTGATTAAGCTCCGGAACGGCTTCTTCCGGAATTGAGTCTGTTATGTACGATAAAAACGATTTCATCTAGTTTATTTCTACAATACCTTCCTCATTAAAATACATCAAATACATCCTGATGTTATTATAATTCATCTGGTGTAAAAGATCCCTGTATTGCTTCAACTGCTTGTCGTGTTTAGGGTCCCGTGCCCCGGATTTATAATCTACAATGACAACTTCATCATCTTTAATCATCACCCGGTCCGGCCTTTTTAATCCATCCGGAGAAACAATAACCCGTTCTTTAAATACCGTCCAGCTTCCATCGAACCAGGATTGGACCCCGTCATTTTCAAAGATTTTTTTCGCAAGACCAAGAACCTCCCCCAATTTATCCTCTGCTACCATTCCCTTCGAAACCAATTCAGTAATTACAGATTCCAGATCTTCATAGTTTTCCAGGTTTTCAAATACGCTGTGTAGCAATATCCCTTGCTTAATGCTCTCTGATCTGGAATTGTCAAACAACATTAAGAACCTGCCTGATTCCGATTTAATAGAGATGTTGTCCCCTGCTCCCGAAGACTTGTAGATTTCAAGTGTTTCAACTCTTTCTTCCTCCTTTTTCTTTTCAGCAGGTTTTTTATCCTTATCGCCCCAAATAAATTCACCGTCAGATTGATTCCACATTCCCTCATAATCAAAAGTATCAAACACGCTATTCATCAATTGATAAATGTATCCCGGTTCGGGAGTTTCCTTACTGCTTTGAGCAAATACATATAATTTTTGTTCAGCCCTGGTGAATGCCACGTAGGTCATATTTAACCGCTCAAGAATACCATCAAGATATTCCTTACGATATGCCTCTTCAAAATCTGATTCTGCCAGCTTCTTTTCAAAAGGTAGCGGTAGAATTTTGAAATCTTCATCTTCCTTCCTGATTTTTGTTGTCCAGAATACAGATCCGGATTTTGAACCGATCTGGTAGTCGGCAAATGGGATAATAACAATTGGTTTTTGTAGTCCTTTGGCTTTATGGATCGTCATTATCTCAAACGCATCGTCGATATTGGGTGTAATCACCACCAGCTCATCTTTACTTTCATCCCACCACTGTAAAAATGCCGGCAGGTCGTTTCTTCCTTTTGCAGATTGCTCAAGGCATATTTCCTGGAACCTTAAAACAAAGTTGTTGGTATGGTTGCTAAGGTCAAATGCGATGATCAGGTTCTCGACAAGTTCATAGAGGGGAAGCCTTAGAAATACTTTCAGATTATTTACAAAGTATTCGGGCATTTCCATCAGGAATAATTCATCCTTATTATGAATATCAGAGAAAATCGAATCTGCATTTTCAAGC
>CAZONK010000214.1:0-5263 GCA_964581095.1 uncultured Roseivirgaceae bacterium | reverse complement strand
TCATTAGTGATCTATCCTGACCTGGATTCAATTTTAAAAGAATTTCCGAATATTGATCAAACGTACCTTAAGGATGATATTGCCTATCCTGTTATGCTTACCAAGCTGGGAACCGGATGGCGGGGATTGGTTGTTGCGTCTATTATAGCTGCCTACATGTCAACGATAGGCACCCACTTGAACTGGGGCTCCTCATACTTTGTAAATGACTTTTATAAAAGATTTGTAAAACCCGATGCTACTCAAAAGCAGATGGTTGGAATGGGAAGAATTACAACAGTATTGCTGATGATCCTGGCGGGTACATTTGCCCTGACAATTATGGACAATGCAACCCAGGCATTCAATATTTTACTATTATCCGGGGCCGGTTCCGGAGCGATATATTTGTTGAGGTGGTTCTGGTGGCGAATCAATGCATTTTCTGAGATTACAGCCATGATCGTCGCCACTGTAATGGCAGTGGTACTCGTATTGTTTGTGGATGACGCTACCATGGCAAGAGGTTTACTGGATGGATTTACGGTAAAACTATTATTGACTGTGTCAGTAGTTTCTGTAGCATGGTTATCTGTTACCTTCCTTACGAAACCTGAGGATGAAAAAACACTTAGAAACTTTTACAGGTTGACAAAACCAGGAGGGCCCGGATGGAAAAAAGTTGTTGAGAAAGCAATAAAAGACAATGACAAAATTGATGATGGAGGTGCCGAGTGGCAGATGCCAAGACAGTTGTTATTAGTCTTTATTGGTTGTGTTACTATTTATTCATCGCTCTTCTGTATAGGAGGTATCGTGTATGGAAACATGGTGCAAGCAAGCATACTGGGTGTTGTAGCACTTGTAGGCACTTTTTCACTTTTCAAAATATTACGTACTCTCAGGTTGAATTGATGAACCTATCCGTTGGTATTGATATAGGTGGTACCGGAACAAAACTCGGTATTGTTAATGATGATGGTAAAATTGTAGTCAAAAAGGAAATTGGTACCTGGGACTTTGCTGTATTCGAAGAATACGTACGTGAATTGGCTAAAATCACCAAAAACATGCTGGGTGGACTTGGAGGCGAACAAGAATTGCAGGGGATTGGTATTGGTTCACCAATGGGAAAATATGTTGATGGTACTATCAATTATGCCTCAAATCTCCCATGGAAAGGAGTACTTCCTATTGTTAGTTTGTTGAAGAAGGAGTTTGACGTTCCTGTTATCATTACTAACGATGCCAATACGGCTGCGTTAGGTGAAAAAGTGTTCGGTGGAGCCAAAGATTTCAATGACTTTATCATGATTACTTTGGGAACAGGATTGGGAAGCGGGTTTATTTCGAATGGAAAGTTGGTTTTAGGATTCCAGGGATTTGCCGGGGAATTGGGGCATGTTAATATTGGAAGACTGGAAGGAAGGATATGCGGTTGTGGAAAGAAGGAGTGCCTGGAAGCTTATGTTTCCGCAACTGGAATAAAGAGGACTATTTTTAGCCTTCTGGCAAAAAGACACGTTGAAAGTCAATTCAGACATGTTTCATTTGATAATCTATCCACTAAAGACATTACATTGGCTGCGGATAATGGGGATAAAATTGCCCTTGAAGCCTTCCAATTTACAGGAAAGATCCTTGGTAGAAAACTTGCGGAAGTGGTAATGCTGTTTAATCCTGAAGCTATTTTCCTGGCAGGGGGTCTTTCACTTGCCGGGGATTACATTATCAATCCTATTCGTAAGTACATGGAAAAAGATGTACTGAAAGTATATAAAAAGAAAGTACAATTCAGATCATCGGAATTGGGGAGTGAAGGTGCGTCTATTTTGGGTGCGGCCTCTCTGGTGAAGGGTGAATTCATTTAAATCCATGCTACTTATTATTCAATTATTTTGCAAATGATGAATCCCAACTTGGTAATATTAGCAGCGGGAATAGGAAGCAGGTATGGAGGGTTAAAACAAATCGATTCGTTGGGACCTGCAGGAGAAGCAATCATCGATTACTCTGTATATGATGCGATGGAAGCTGGTTTTAGCAAAATAATATTTGTTGTTCGCCAAAATATTATTGAAGACTTTAAACATTTTATTGGAGACAAATACCAAAACAAGATTGCGGTGAGTTACGCTATCCAGCCCGATCCGCAATTTATCAATTCCAAAAGAACAAAGCCCTGGGGAACCGGTCAGGCGGTGCTTGCGGCAGCAGATGAAATTAATAGTGCTTTTGCCGTAATCAATGCCGATGACTTTTATGGGAAAAGTGCGTTTGTTAAAGCACACGATTTTTTAACAAGCGTTCAAAATTCCCGACAACACGCTATGGTTGGATATCCACTTTCTATCACACTATCTGTGCATGGTACTGTTTCGAGGGGTTGCTGTATTGTAACTCAAAACAAACTAACGAGCATTAAAGAGATGTTAGAGGTCTGGGAAGAAAATGGGGAATTTTGGTTTCGGGAGGATAATCGTGTTTGCGAAATTCCGGAAAACACTATTGTCTCGATGAACTTCTGGTGTTTTCAAAAGAGTATTTTATCAGAATTTAGTGATGGTTTTGAACGTTTCCTTTCGAAAAACAAGCAAAATATGAAGTCGGAATTTCTAATTCCCCAATTAATAAACAATGCCCTGATCGATAAAAAAATTTCTGTTTCAGTATTTGAATCAAATGGGCCCTGGTTTGGGATAACCTATAAGAATGATAAACGCCGTGTCATGGAAAAACTTGCAAAGCTTACGGAAGATAATATGTACCCGTCACCGTTATGGAAATGAACAACATCGATAAAATCGCTTCGCAATTCTCAACAAAAAAAATCCTGTCAGTTGACAGATTAGGTGGGGGACATATTAATCAGACATTTCTTGTACAAACAGAATCCGGTTCATTTATTTTACAGAATATCAATACGCATGTATTTCATGATCCAATAGGATTGGTTCAAAATCTCGTGAAAATTACCAGGCATCTCGATAACAGCGATTATCCCTTTATACCGGTCAGGGTTAAACCAAAAAATGATGGGAATCTTTTGTACAATGATGAATCCAAATTCTGGCGTGCCCTTGAATATATTGACAAATGCCGGTCTGTAGAAAAAACAGGGAACCCCGAAATTGTTGAATCTGTTGGTATCGCTTTCGGTGAGTTAGCTAAATCTATGCTAACCATGGATCCTAATGAACTAGTTGAAACTATTCCTGACTTTCACAATCCGGAAAAAAGATTTAATGACTTTATCATCTCGGTAGAAAATGCGGAGAGTTCGAGGAAGGAAGTGGCACAAAATCCTATTGAACACGCCCTGGCATTAAGTATGATCGTTGAAAATCATAAGAATGTTATTACAAATTTGCCAGTCCGTGTTTCGCACAATGACGCGAAAGTGGGAAACATCCTGTTTGATGATTCACTTTCGGAAGTAATCGCGATCATCGACATGGATACCATGATGCCCGGTTACCTGATGAATGATTTTGGTGATATGGCACGGTCGATGTGTAATCCATCAAATGAAGATACTTCGAATTTACAAAGTGTCTATTTTGATGTACGAAGGTTTGAATTACTCTCAAAGGGATTCCTTAAAATCTTACGAAACAAAATCAGCGATAAGGAAATATACTCGCTTCTCGTGGGTGTAAAATTGATCATTTATACCCAGTTCATCCGTTTCCTCACTGATTTTCTGGCAGGCGATGTATATTACCAGACCACCTACCCGGATCAAAACCTATACCGGGCGAAGGTGCAATTGAAATTATTACTTGATTTCCAGGGAAAAGAGGATGTGCTGATCGAGATAATTGATAGGTTTTGAACTCGTTTGAACAGGACTAAATAACTGTACAATTAAAATTTTGATTAGATAATATTTTAGCATCTTTGCATTTCGAAAATTAATGGATGTCAAGGATATTATCAATAATAATTCCAGCTTATAATGAAGCCGCTACCATAGTAGCCATGCTCGCTAAAGTGGCTGAGGCAGAATTAAAATTTGAAATTGAGAAGGAGCTGATAATAGTTAATGATGCTTCAACAGACAATACCGAAGAGGTTGTTTTGGCATATAAATCAGATCATCCCGAATTAAATATTCACTACAAACTTCATGAAAAAAACGAGGGTAAAGGCGCTGCCTTGCATACCGGGATAGCACTGGCAAAAGGGGACTACGTGGTAATCCAGGACGCTGACCTTGAATATGACCCAAATGAATATAACGATTTGCTTCAACCTGTAATAGATGGATTTGCAGATGTCGTATATGGATCCAGGTTTACAGGAAGCAACCCACACCGCATTCTCTTTTTCTGGCATTCTATTGGCAATGCCTTTCTAACGTTCATGTCCAATATGTTTACCAACCTGAACCTGACTGATATGGAGACTTGCTATAAATTGTTCAAACGCAAGCACATTCAATCGCTTAAACTTAAAGAAAATCGTTTTGGATTTGAGCCCGAGGTAACAGCCAAGATCAGCCGCATCCCCAACATAAGAATTTATGAAGTAGGAATTTCATACTACGGACGATCGTATAAAGAAGGCAAAAAAATAAACTGGAAAGATGGTTTAAGGGCTATTTACTGCATTGTGAAATACAATTTGTTTTCACGAAGATGATGGTTAAAGAAAATTAAACTACTCATTGAATAAAATAATAAATTATTCTTCCTCAAGGTATCCCCCGGGTTCATAATTGCCGCTTTGAATGACTGGGTCATTACCCCAAGCAAACTTATGATCAGAAGGCACATCCCTGAATATAAAAATACACCATAATCCATATCAGTTCTGAATGCAAACCTGGTCAGCCAGGTGTTCATTGCATAGTAAGCAACCGGAACTGCCAGAACAAATCCTGCTAGTGCAAGAAAAGTTTCTGGATAACAATAATATCACAGAAAATACAGTGCTTCCAAACACTTTTTGAATGCCAATCTCCTTTTTCCTCAGTGCTGTTGTATAAGAGGCAAGGCCACAAAGGTCCAGGCAGGCAACAATAACCGCAATGGAAGAAAAAATGCGAAAAATCATGGACATCTGTTCTTCTCCGCTTGACATAGCATTGAAATCCTCCTCCAGAAAACTGTAATTAAAATAAGTAAATGTTTTGTGTAAAACAATAATTATTTACTTATAAGTATATATTATGAATAAAATATATGCGAAAAGGGTCAAAAGGCAAACTTATACTTAAAAGAATTTAGTTTAATGCATTTTCACTGCATTCCACCATCTAAATTTTTTACTTTTGCATCTT
>CAZONK010000213.1:3969-5272 GCA_964581095.1 uncultured Roseivirgaceae bacterium | reverse complement strand
CCCGGTCAGATAGGCCTTACAAGGGTTATACAAGACTTTGCAATGCTGCTGGTTCCTTTCGCCCAGTTGGGTACGAGCCAGGCAGTTATAAGGTTCTTCCCTACTTTTCGAAATAATAAGAAAAAAGCAAACAATTTTTTTTCACTCATCCTATTCCTGGCTTTAATGGGATTTGTGACTTTTTTGGTTGTATTAGTAATTTTCCAGGGTCCCATTACATCCCTTTTTAATGAAAATTCACCGGAAGTAACACAATACTTTTATCTGGTGATTATTCTTATCTTCATTCTTATTATCTACAATATCGTCTCTGATTTTATCCGTTCCAATCTAGAAATTGTAATTCCAAATTTTGTCAGGGAAGTACTCCTGCGATTGCTGACAACTTTTTCAATCGCATTATTTGTATTCAGGTTGGCAGACTTTCAACAATTTCTCTATTTGATCGTTGGCGCTTATTTTGTTAATCTCTCCTTATTGTCCTTGTATCTGTTCAAAAAGACAGACACCCGGTTTTCTTTCCGGTTTTACAATGCGTTTAGTAAAACTGAATTCAAATCTATTCTCTGGTATGGCCTGTATGTATTAATTGGTGCCGGAGGCGCCATGATAGTTGCGAAAGTTGATACCCTAATGGTTACATCTATGATGGGTACCTATTTCACAGGAATATATACTACTTCATTTTATATCGCTGTAATTATTGAAATTCCCCGCAGGATGGTAACACAAATCAGTACGCCACTTATTGCTCGAAATCTTTCGTCGAACAACGTACACGGTATTTTTGATATTTATACGAAAAGTTCTTTGAACCTGATGATCGTGGGAATGTTTATACTGATTGGCCTTTGGGCCAATCTTGACAATATCTACCACTTTATCCCCAATAAAGCAATCTACGAAACCGGCAAATGGGTAGTAATTATAATCGGTACAGGGAAGTTACTGGATATGAGTTTTGGGCTGAACGGGGAGATAATAATTCTTTCAAAATACTACAAGATAAATATATTGTTAACGGGGTTTTTAGCAATTATTACCATCACTTTAAATGTGCTTTTGATTCCATTGTATGGACTTAATGGTGCCGCAATGGGTAGCGCCTTATCCTTGATTTTTTTCAATATCTTAAAATATTTTTTCGTTTGGAATAAATTTAAAATGCAACCTTTTACCAGCAGTCACCTCATATTGCTTGTAATCGGTTCCGTGATCCTCCTCCCCTCTCTACTGGTACCCTCTTTGAATAATAAATTGGCGGATATTCTGGTAAGGTCCTCATTAATTTCTGTGGTATTTG
>CAZONK010000213.1:0-3869 GCA_964581095.1 uncultured Roseivirgaceae bacterium | reverse complement strand
TGGGCACAATCCTCAACAACCATAAGATCATTTTTATCCGCAATTTTAAGTATTGATGGCATATCGGCAGGTAAACCATAAAAATGGACCGGAATAATGGCCTTCGTTAAACTTGTTATCTTCAATTCAATTTTTTCAACATCGATGGTATAATAATCGGGATGAACGTCAACGAATACTGGAGTTGCTCCTACCCGGCTCACAGCACTTGCTGTTGATATCCATGAGAAAGCGGGTACAATCACTTCATCACCCTTCCCTATTCCTATGGCTTCGAGGGCAATTTCAATCGCATCAGTACCATTCGCTACACCTACACAGTTATTTATTCCAATGTATTCAGCAAAACGATCTTCAAAATTTTCAACCGGCTTCCCTCCTATGAATGAAGATGTGTCCATAATTTCCTGGATCGCCTGGTCAATCTCCGTTTTTATTGATTGATATTGCGAATTAAGATCAACAAAAGGTACTTTCATAGTTCCCTTATAAGTTGAGCTGGATTACCGGCATAAACCCCGGCAGTTTCAATATTTTTGGTTACGACTGCTCCCGCTCCAATGACCGCATTATTGCAAATTGTAACTGGAAGGATGGTGGCATTCGAACCAATTGAAACGTTATCACCAATTTTGGTTGATTTCCATAATTCTTTGTTCCCTTCTGCCGGACCTCCTGTTTCAAAGGTATCATTGATAAACATTACGCCATGTCCCACAAAACAATCTTTGCCAACTTCAACCAGTTCACAAATAAATGCATGTGATTGGATACGGCAATTCGACCCTATTTTAACATTCCGCTGAATCTCTACAAACGGACCGATAAAACATCCATCGCCTATTTTGCACTCATAAAGGTTTACGGGCTCAACCACCTTTACATCGGTTCCGAATGAAACTTTCCTTATTGATGATTTAATATATTCCGGCTTATTTTGCTGCATTATAAATAGTTTCGATGGCAGAAATAGATAATTCACCCTCTGCTCCCTCAACAATATCTGCACTGTTTCCTGTTAGGTTTTTAATGACCTCTTCAATCACCCTATGATGGTTGGAACTTGAGCCCTGGTATTTACCATAATTATTAGGTTTATCAACAAAAGATATATTATCGGGCAAAGGATAATGCAGAACATCCCAAAACTCAATTTTGTTAAGGTATGCTCCACCAATTTTTATGGTTCCGTTTTCTCCTACAATTGTAATACTTCCTTCGTAATTTTTATTGTAAACATTCGTGGTCCAGGAAATGGACCCCAGGGCTCCACTTTTAAACACAACGGAAGAAATTCCGACATCCTCAACTTCAATATCATGAAACTGCGTGGAAATCTCCGTTTTTGCTTTTATAACCGGTCCAAACCAGTGAACTAAAAGATCAATAAAATGGCTTGCCTGGGTAAACAAGGCCCCTCCTTCTTTGTCTTTCTTACCTCTCCAGTCAGACTGGTTGTAGTATCCCTGGTGCCTGTTCCAGAAAACATTGCATTGAACCATTGAAATTGCACCCAGCTTCCCTTCTGAAAGTGCTTTCCCTGCCAGAATAATTGGGACATTGTAACGGTTTTGTTTTACAACAAATAGTTTGAAACCTGTTTCCCGCGATGTTTCAATCATTTTCCTGGCATCTTCGGCTGTAATCGCCATTGGTTTTTCCACCAGTACATGATTTGATAATTTTAATGCATCCACAGTCATTTCTTTATGCAAATAATGTGGGGTACAGATATTTACGATATCCAAATCCATTAGAAGCAAATCTTGATAATCCTCAAATATATTTTGAATAGCGTAGGCATCAGCAAGATCTGATGCCGCCGTATTATCAATATCGCACAATGCAACCAGTTCAGCGTTAGTATCACTGTCGATCACTGCAGCATGACGTTTCCCTATGTGGCCACATCCAATTATTCCAAATTTTATTTTTCGCATAGACGACAAATGAGAAAACAAATGTAAGACGGAAATTTAAAAATATTTCTTTATTTCTTGAGGGAGATATTTTCAAGTAGATCAGCAAGACGCTTCGAAAGTGTTTTACGTGCGTATTGTACGGATTTGCTGGATCCAATAGCTATCGGGTTTACTGGACTTTCGCTACTTTTATATTTATTGTAGGAATCTAAAATTCTTTCCCTTGTTTCTTTTGCATCCTGATAGTCAATGAAAGCCGGATGTCCAGCATTCAACAGCACGTCATTGGCATCGCTTTCTATCCGATAGCTATCGGATCCACCATATGCCAGAATTGGAACATTCGCATTCAGGTATTCAAACAGTTTTGCCGGTATAATCCATTTGGAATTTGGTGTATTATTTACAAGTAACAACAAAAGCGAGGATGAAGCGTACTGCTTAAATACCTCCTTATGTGAAATATAATTAGCAACTAAAATTCTTTCTTTGAGGTATCTCATATTTGAAAATGAGGTTTTGACCTCTTCTTCAATAGTGCCAGCAAGATATACCTTAAGGTCGTTACGGAAATTCTCATTTTCTTCACAAAGTGTTTCTAACATTTGCCACAGAACCGTAGGATTCCTCCCTTTATTCAAAAGTCCAAGATGCGAAATCGTGAATTTATCGGGTCGTATATTTTCAGCTCCGGTAAAATCAGTTTCATCAAAACCGTTTGTAATAACCTCTACGTGTTTTATTCCTCCTGTAGATTTAAGTTTTTCTGAAAGTCGTGGACTCACGGTCAAGATCACAGTAGCATTTTTAAAAACATCTGCTTCCAGTTTCTTATGTTTCTCTCTCGTTCTTTCAGAAACATTTAATAAATCAAGCACATCCCAATCAGACCATGGATCACGAAAATCAGCGATCCAGGGGATACCGGTAACTTTACTAACCTGTAAACCAATGAGATGCATACTATGGGGGGGGCCTGTTGTAACTAATATATCAACCGGGTGCTTTTCCAGGTAAGTAACAAGGAATTTCGCAGATGGTTTTATCCAATATTTACGCGGGTCGGGAACGAAAATATTTGCTCTTATCCAAACCATCAATCTTCCCAGAATTGATTGTTTCCCGCTTACAACACCCTGGTTTTGTGTTGCCCCTTTGCCCATAACTTTCCGGTAAACTCCAAACGGTTCCCAAATGGGCCTCCTTATTACCTCGGTTGATGGATTAACATCGTGCTCCAGACCAGGGTCCCTGATTTCGAAATCGGGATTCTCCGGTGTATAAATTACCGGTTGCCAACCAAACTCAGGAAGGTATTTTGCAAATTTCAGCCAACGCTGCACACCGCCCCCTCCGGAGGGAGGCCAATAATAGGTAATAATAAGCACTCGCTTCATTTGGACAAATATATAGTGGCAATAAAAATTTTTAAGTATTGTATGCTACTTTTGCACGCTTAATTTACAAAATAAGATGAAGAGAATTGCCGTTTTTACTTCCGGAGGAGATGCTCCGGGTATGAATGCCTGTATCAGGGCTGTGGTGCGTACAGCAATGTACTATAATATTGAAGTATTTGGAATAACCCAGGGTTATAAAGGGATGATTGAGGATGATATCAGAGAGCTGGATTCATTCTCTGTCAGTAATATTTTGCAAAAAGGGGGAACGATGCTGAAATCTGCTCGTTGTGATGAATTCAAAACAGCTAAAGGAAGAAAGAAAGCATATGATAATCTCAAAAAACGTGGTATTGAAGGGTTGATAGCAATAGGAGGAGATGGGACATTTACAGGTGCCACACATTTCTATAATGAATTCAAGATTCCAATTATAGGAATACCTGGAACAATCGACAATGACATTTACGGAACCGACTTTACCATAGGATTTGATACAGCTGTGAACACCGTTCTGGATGCAATTGATAAAATTCGTGATACAGCA
>CAZONK010000212.1:0-5393 GCA_964581095.1 uncultured Roseivirgaceae bacterium | reverse complement strand
GTTATTTATATTCCTGATCAAAGAATGATCAAAAAAAGAAGGTGCCCAATACGGACACCTTTTAAATCATATTACCCTCTTACAGTTATTTATTATTCCCAATTTTTCGATCGGTTGGTCCTGACCCTGGCACCACCTCGATATTTGATATCACTTGCAATAGAAGCATTTATGTCAAGATTTTCTTTCACATATACTTTGGCGCTTGAGGCAACACTCGCGTCTATTCGGGCATCGTTTACCCGGAATTGGTATGCATCAAGTACCGAAGCAGCAGACAAATCAGCATTCAGTTCGTTTCCGGAACCCGACAAAGTAAGCTTGGATGCGCCCGAAAGATCAACCGTAGTCTCATACGCGTCCATATCAATATCTGCTTCAGAAGCACCATTCAGCTCGATCCGCACACGCTCTTCATCAAAACCTTTTACATAAGCTTTTGTTGCACCATTCAGTTCGAGCGTTCTTAACGATGGCATGCTTACGATAATTTTGGCCTGTTTACGACTGTAGCCATAATTGCCCAAATCTTCATTATAATCAATTTCCAATCGATCGCCATCAAGATTTACGATAACGTTACTTAATTTTTCTTTCTGCCCATTAACCAATATCCTGAATTCATCACTTTGAATTACCTGCACGTCAAACGAACCGGAGATAGATAGTTCTTTAAAATCCTCATATTCATATTCCTCATAGTATCCTCTTACACTGAATGAATTTTCATAACTCTCACGATACTTTCGTGATCTTTCACGACCATTGTTTGTTTCACTATAGCAAGTCAGGCACTCCAGCCCGGAAGGGTTAAATGCCCATGTATTATCCTCCAGCTGGTAGAAATAGTACCCATGACTTGAAATTGTGTAGTATTTCAAAATATGCCTCATCGCATCATCCATAGTAAATTCAAGGCCATAAGGAATATACATTGTCATATCCAACTCCTGAAAACGAAACTTTGCTCCCTCTTCATAACCAATTGTTGAATCAAAAATGAAAATTGAATCTTTAACTTCTACATTGTAGGATATTGCCCTTGCATTCTCAATTGCATCTTTTCGCGTTCTGCCATACGATCTATATTCCTGAACCAACTTAATCGTGTTTCCTTCATACCCTTTCAAGGTAAGCTCGGCCAGGTCAAATTCGTCATTGCCAATTTCATTCAACTCAAACCTGATAGCTTCTGCAGTTAATTCAAATGTGTTTGTTTCTTCGTATTTAGCCTCAGATTTGAATTCCAATGCAATCCTGGGAACCAGGAAGCTTAATCCTATAAGACTGAATAACCACAATCCAAACATAGTCCACCCTACAGTTGCATTGATTAATTTTGCTTTGGCAATTACGGATAATCCAATGAATGTAATAGCGAATGCGGGAACAGCCATCGCAATAAAGGCTAACCCAACACCCCAAACAGGAAATGTTTCACTGATAAGTGAGACAGGATAATCGATCCATCCCCATTGTTCACCCCCGGCTGCAAATAGTCCAAGGGTTATACCCAGCAAAACAAGCAGGGTAAATACGCCTGAGATACCAAATAACATAATTGCTAACCCCAGGATTATCCGAACGGCCTCAACCAAAAACAACAACAAGGGGCCTAATACCTTTCCAAGTCCTTGGAATATTACTGAAATTAATCGAAACGGAAACAATAGTATCTTAACCAATGCGCTTTCATCCTCATTTTTGTCAACATTGATACTTTTTTTAATATTGGTTTCAATATTTTCCAGTGTTACAGGTTCGCCTTTCATCTGGACCTTGTCAGTAATACTGGTAGCTTCAGGAAGTATAATCCATAAAATAAGATAGACGATGAGACCTGTTCCACCGAGGAAAATTGACAGTACAAATAATGCTCTGATTACAGTTGTATCTGTTCCGAAATATGCAGCTACACCGCTTGCAACGCCAGCCAATACCCTGTCATCAGGATTACGGTACATTTTCTTCATCGATTTATCTTCGGGTAATCCATCGGATACAGGAAGTATAATCCAGAGGACGATATATGTAATTACAATGATGAAACCCAGTGAGTGACTTAGGAATATATCGGTAGCCAGTAGAATAAAAAGCAACCGGATCCATAGTGGATCAATAGAAAAGTAATTTGCAATTCCTGCAGCGACCCCTCCTAATAATTTTCTGTTAGCATCCCGGTATAATTTTTTCTGTTCGGCAGTTGTGTCTCGATACTGTTCCTTTTTAGATTCTTTTCCGGATTCTGTATCTGTTGCCTTTCCTGTTTCCTTTATTGGCCCTTCTTCTTCTACAGCCTGAAAATCCCTGATGCTACCCATTGTAGTTATCAAAGAATCTACATCTTCAAGTGTAATAACCTGCTTACCCTCGTTTAGCTTGGATAAAAATATTTCAGCAATCCTGCTTTCGATGTCAGCAACTATTTCTCCGCTATCATCAAACGATGAAAAATACTTGTTAATAGAATCAAGATATACCTTCAACCGCTCAAACCCATCCTCTTCGATGTGGAAAATGATCCCGCTAATATTTATACTTATATTTTTTTTCATGATTTAACGCTTTTTTTAGTGGTTTTTTTACTTTTGGAACTTGTCGGACTTTTCTTGTTTGTAATTGTCCTTGTGGATTTAATAAGTTCAGACCAGGTACTATTAAGGCTTCCAAGGAAATGTTTTCCTTCATCAGTTAACCAATAATACTTCCTGGGAGGACCCGAACTCGACTCAACCCATTTATATTCCACTAATCCTGCTTTACGTAGTCTGGTAAGTAAAGGATACAAAGTTCCTTCTACAACCATGATTTTAGCGCTGGTAAGTTCACCCAGCATGTCGGATGCATAAACTTCACCACGGGAAATTATATTTAAAATACAAAATTCAATTATCCCTTTACGCATCTGAATCTGCGTGTTTTCTAAATTCATTTTAGATAAATTTTCATTTTGAAATCGAATTAAAAAATGTTTAACCACTAACTTATACGGAAAAGTACTATGCATAGCCAAGTACTATGTGTAAAACTTTTCCAAATAATGAAATTAATTTATATAATCCAGATAATTATATAAATAATGCAATAAAGGGCTATAAAAATTACCAATTTGATATTTATTGTATTTATAAGAAGTAATCAGAAGTCGGTTGTGAGGCAAAGGATGAAAGGGCAAGTTGGTATATTTACAGGATACTTTAAATGAATAGAAATCGGGTCAAATATTGTTTACTCATTGCAATTGTATTGCTCTCTATTATACCTGGTTATGCACAGGATAAAACACCCAAATATGCAAATGAATTTTTGGCACTGGGGGTGGGAGCAAGAGGGTTTGGAATGAGTAAAGCCCAGGTGTCTGTTACCAGTGATGTTTCTGCTGCGTATTGGAATCCAGCGGGGCTTACAGGTATGAAAGAGAAGTATCAGTTTTCTTTGATGCACGCCGAACTGTTTGCAGGTATAGCCAAGTATGACTACCTGGGATTCGCAATGAAAATAGATTCTGTGAGTTCGCTGGCTGCATCATTTATCCGGTTCGGAATTGATGACATCCCCGATACCCGCTTTCTGTATGATGCCAACGGTGCCATCAACTATAATAACATCCGGTTTTTTTCAGCGGCAGATTATGCATTACTATTGAGTTATTCGCATAAAATGGGCTTTCTTCCCGGGTTTAGCCTTGGTGCAAATTTCAAGGTTATATACAGAAACGTAGGCTCGTTTGCCAATGCGTGGGGATTCGGACTGGACGCAGGGGGTAAATATGAAATAAAAGGATGGAAATTCGGGATAATGCTCCGCGATATTACCGGAACTTTCACAGCATGGTATCACAATACAGAGGAGATCAAAGACATTTATGCACAAACAGGCAATGTGATTCCTGAAACTTCCCTGGAAATAACACTTCCCCGGATGATCATTGGAGCAGGGAAGCGATTCACAATTAAGGAAGACTGGGGAATCCTTCCGGCGCTTGATTTTATCATTACTTTTGATGGAAAACGCAACGTACTACTTCAATCACAAACGGTTTCACTTGAACCTGTATTTGGATTAGAAACAGATTTTAAGCAAATCGCATTTTTAAGGTTAGGAGTTGGCAACGTGCAGCAGGTTAAGAATTTTGACTCGAGTACATACACTGAATTTCAGCCTACTTTTGGTTTAGGGATCCGGTTGAAACAGGTGGTTGTTGATTATGCACTTACTGATTTAGGAAACCAGTCTGATGCTTTGTACTCAAATATATTTTCGATCTCAGTACGGTTAGATAAATGAGGGGAAGGATAGTGAAGTTATTCCTGGTATTTTTCATTGGAAGTATTTCCAATCTTTTTGGCCAATACGGGAATGAATGGATTGATTATAATAAATCTTATTACAAAATACCCATTGCCGAAAATGGGCTTTACAGGATTACATATCAAACACTCGTTGATGCAGGGATCCCGGTAAATGCAATCGATGCAAAAAAGTTTATACTTTATCATCGTGGTGTAGAACAGGCGATATATGTTGAAAATACCGGTGCATCACAATTAGAACCCGGTGAATATATTGAGTTTTTTGGACAGAAAAACGATGGTACGCTTGACGAAAATTTATACAAGCCAACTTCGAGTCAGCCGCATAAGTACTACAACCTGTATTCGGATACCACGGTATATTTTTTATCATGGAACACCATTGTAAACGGTAAAAGGATGGTGTTTTTTCAGGAATCAAATGTTGATAATTTGCCTGCTGAATCATTCCATCTCAATGAGCAATTAAATCTTTATACGGAAAATTATTCACTTGGGAACACTGAAAACAAATACATTTCTCAATCTGTGTTTGATGTAGGGGAAGGTTGGACAGGTGCAAGGATACAGGAAGGAAAGTTTACCGATTATACCATTACCGGATTAAACGAAGGTGTCCCTGCAGATGGTGATCCTTCACTGGAATTACAGATTGTTGGAAGGGGTGAGCAAACGGATCATGATTTTAAAGTATTTGTGGGGCCGACAGGAGGTGCCCTGAGGGAACTAGGTACTTACACACTTTCACTTTACAATGTTATTACAATCAATGAACCACTGCTATGGACTGACATTTCCGTCGGCGGAGAAATAACCCTGCGCATTGAGGTACTTGTGAACAGCTCAAATGTTAAAAGTAATGTGTCAACATCCTATATTAAAGTCATATACCCGGAATTTTATAATATGGCCGGTTTCACCGAAAAGTACTTTAATACGCGGGGAGAGCCGGGAGGTAAGATTTATCTGGAAGTAATAAATGCCCCCGTAAATGCCCGTGTTTACGATATCACGGATCCATCTGATGTTGTACGTATTGGATATACCGGTGCAGCCACTGAGATTAAGGCAATTGTTGAT
>CAZONK010000211.1:0-5405 GCA_964581095.1 uncultured Roseivirgaceae bacterium | reverse complement strand
GTATTTCACTGATGGCAAAGGGATCAGGTATCTGGAAATTTGTACAAGATCAAAACATGTATGACAAATGGAATACCAACGCAAACAACTCCGTAAAATGCAACTTCAGGCCCTGCTGGCCAATGTTCAATCATTCATAGACCAGTTCTCAATAAAAAAAATAGAACCTGTTCTGGCATACATAGATAGTAAAAACCAAAAAATATTCCCTGAGGATATCAAAGTCATCGCGAAAGAGGAATTTGCAAGGGATTTTATTCATAAAATTTAACGCTTATCCTTTGTAAATGAATTTAATTTTTCAATAAACTTGAGAAAGTTAAAATCGTTTTCGTATTTTGACTTCTAATGAAAAAGTACATTTATTTACTACTTGTTTGCTGTTGCACAGCTCCGGGATCGTTTGCCCAGGTCCAACTAGGTCTGAAAGTAAGCCCAACCGTTACCTTCAACCGCTGGACGTCTAATTCGGACTCCATCAACATTGTTAATTCACGCGATGATATGCGGTTCACAGCCGGATTAACTGCTGATTTTGAAATAAAAGAAAACTATTATTTCAACACCGGATTTCTATATAGCATACGCAAACTAACTTTTGCAGCAGAAAACGTAAATACCGGTGAAACAGATGCTGAACAATACAGTCTCGAATATATTGAAATCCCCCTTACACTAAAACTCTTCACAAACGACATTGGTGTAGATTCCAAAATATACTTTCAGCCTGGTTTTACCCTCGATTTCCTGGTTAACTGGAAAGGTATCAATAAAAATGACACCCGTATTACTGAATTGAATTTTTTTGACTCCTCCTTTTATGTGGGCGTAGGGTACGATAGAAAGCTTGGTGTAACCAATTCCTTTTTTGTTGGCATATTTTTCCAACGTGGCCTTGTGAACCTGACAAATAAAAATCCAGAGGTTGATTTGAAAAATGATGTTCTTGGACTGGACCTTGGCTTTCGATTCTAACCTAGCCGCCCCATGCCGTAAGCACAAGTTTTCTGCTACTTGCCCGGTCGCGATGTTCACATAAATAGATCCCCTGCCAGGTACCTAAATTCAGTTGCCCGTTAGTTATGGGAATCAAAATGCACGATCCAAGAACCGCATTTTTCAAATGGGCGGGCATGTCATCAGGGCCCTCAAAAGTATGTCGGTAATATGACGCATTTTCAGGTATCATTTTGTTAAAATGACTCTCAAAGTCCAATCTAACTGTAGGGTCTGCATCTTCATTAATTGTAAGGCTTGCTGAAGTATGTTTGATAAATACCTGTAACATTCCGGCCTGTACCGATTTGATATCCCGTATCTCTTTTTCTATAACATCAGTTATGATGTGATAACCTCGTGGATAGGGTGACAGCAAAATTTCTTTTTGAAAAACCATGATCAAATGTACTTGATATTATCCAGAGGGATGGGGCATTATTCATTACCTGTTTGCCCGGGTTGCCATTCATAAGCACCAATATCAGGGATACTATCCCTTGAGATGCCATCAAAATCATTTAAAATACCACTGTCAATCGCTGTGTTTATAGCGGGAGACAATGAATCAATATGAAAATCATATTCAAAAGGATTTATGAACAAAGGATCTACATTCAATTGATTATTATTTATATCGAGGTCTTCGAACGTTGTTCTTATAATACTGAATCCAATATCGGACTGAAATATCTTCCCTCCATCATTGTTTAATAAAATTTCATCAGCAAAACCTCCCCATATAATGGTGTTATTGAGTTTTAAATTCACATCCCCTGCTATAATGTTGCCATCGGCCAGCACAAGATTGTCACTTACAGCAAAAAGCGGGTTCTCTCGGAAGAAAATAAATGAATAATTGGCAAAGGTGCAATGGTTATATTGGTAATTGCCACCTGCAAAATTCCCAACAACAAATTCCCCGGCATTATTGAAAACGCAATTTGTAGCCACCAGATCAGAGGTGAATGCAATGAGGCCTGACCTGGAAGTATTTTCAATGCGAACACTCTCTAAAGTAAGATCCGGAATGGTATCATTGTCAGGTGTACCCAGCCAGATACCATACTCTGAATTCCGAATATCAGTAAATGAAATTTTGTTACCCATACTTCCTTCCAGAAAAAAAATTCCACTCCACTGCCCTGGGGCATTTTGAAATTTTTCATCCAGCCTGTCATTCAAAAATGAAATTCGGTCTTCAGAGGTACCAATAGCCTGGATGGAACCTTTGATAAATACAGAAGAACTTTTGTGTGAGAATATCCGGGTACCAGGATCAATTGTTAGTGTACACAAGCTGTCCACCAGTACAGAATTATATATAACATAAGGGCGTTCTGCTGTCCAGGTAGTATTGCAGGCGAGAACCGAGTCCTGCAGATAATGTGCATCCTGTCCCCAGGCAGCTAATATAACAGCTTGCGAATTTCCGTTGGTTTCAAAAAGTATCGAGTCTTCCACTACAAAAGGGAGATTTTCATCCAAAGGATCAATCCGGGCATCAATAAGAATGAGCATGCTGTCACCACGCAGAAGCCTTACCTCACTAAATTCATGGCTTTCAAATCCATTTACCCCAATATTGAACGATGAACGTTCACCTCCTCCAATGTATATTTTTGAAATACTTAGCGCTCCTGAATTATCATTATAAACTTTCAGCCTTTTGGTTATAGTGGGTACCGCAGTGAATACCGTGTCAAATAATACCGTATCAGCAGAAAAACGAAGTTTGGCTTCAGGGTCAAATGTAAGGATCTGTTCTTCGGGCTCACAAGAATAAATTGCGGCTGAAAAAATAAAAAAGATTAAAAAAAGATGATGTTTCACTCGAAGATTGTAGCACTGATAAAACGTAGTCCCGAAGTATTTATTTTATACATTTAATTAATCCATACTTCCTTCACTCATCCTTTCTGCATTATCCGCAATCCTCAGTTCGTCAATAAACGGCCCGATTTCACCATCCATTACAGTGGGCAGGTTATGCTGAGAATAACCAATTCGGTGGTCCGTAACCCTCCCTTGTGGATAATTATATGTACGGATTTTATCAGACCTGTCACCACTCCCAACCATTGATCTACGCTGCGCACCTACTTCTTCGTTATGTTTGGCAAGTTCCAATTCATATAAACGAGACCGAAGTACCTTGAGTGCTTTATCGAAATTTTTCAATTGTGACTTTTGATCCTGGCATGTCACCACAATACCCGTAGGAAGATGGGTAAGGCGAATAGCTGAATATGTAGTGTTCACCGACTGACCACCTGGTCCCGAGGAGCAATATGTGTCCTTCCTTACTTCATTCATATCAACTTCCACTTCCACATCATCCATTTCAGGTAATACGGCCACCGAAGCTGCCGATGTATGCACCCTGCCCTGTGTTTCTGTAGCCGGAACTCGTTGGACACGGTGAACGCCACTTTCATATTTCATCATCCCATACACATCATCTCCTGAAATGGATGAAACTATTTCCTTGTATCCCCCGGATGTTCCTTCCTGCAAGTCCATAACAGAAAGCTTCCAGCCCTGTTTTTCGGCAAAACGCTGGTACATCCTGAACAAATCACCTCCAAATATGGCTGCTTCATCCCCACCGGTTCCGGCCCTTATCTCCAGGATCACATTTTTGGAATCATTGGGGTCTTTAGGTATTAGCATTTGCTTTAAGACTTCCTCCAATGAACCCTTTTTGGGATTAAGTTCTTCAATTTCCATCTTTGCCATTTCCCGAAACTCAGGGTCTTTTTCTGTTGAAAGCACTTCCTTTGCAGAGCCAATATTGTGAAGTACTTTGCTGTATTCGTCAAACTTCTCAACAATTTTTCCAAGGTTTTTATACTCCTTGTTTAGCTGTGAGTACTTTTTCATGTCTGAAATGATATCAGGCTGTACAAGAAGCTGGCCTACTTCCTCATAACGGTTTTTAATTTCCTCGAGCTTCTCAATCATAATATTGGCAATTCGTGAGGGCAAAAATAGTAAATCATTATGATTTGTTTTGGTAATAAAATGAGAGACTCTAATTGTGATCAGCTAATTTTATTGTATGAAAATTATTCAGTATTTCACAATTGGTTTTGCTATCATTTTAATCAACGGTTGTAAAGAAGAAATGAGCAAAGAATCCAGGGATATAGGCAGAACTGACATGATGAACCAGGAAATTAAAAAAGTTGACCAGGCTGAAATATTTACAATTGGGCTGGAACGGGGAGGTGAGATTGCAATATTGGCAAAAGCTACATTGGGTAAACAGCTAAAAAAAACAATACAGGACCAGGGGGTTGGTGAAGCGATCCGATACTGTAACATCGCTGCTTATCCTTTGGTAGATTCCCTCTCGAAATCTTATGGGGCCATTATCCGACGAACCAGCCTGAAGATCAGAAATCCTGAAGATGCTCCTGATAGCCTTGAAAGGATACTGCTGGAAGCTTATGCGTACAATATCGAAAATAACCAACCATTGAATGAAAATATCCAGGAATATGATAGCAAATATTTACTTTATACAAAACCAATTGTAATCGAAGGTGCACTTTGCCTTACTTGTCATGGGTCTCCCGGAACCCATGTCACTATAGAAACTGAAGATCTTATAAAGAGTCTGTATCCCGATGACAGTGCTATGAACCATGAACTATCAGATTTACGGGGGATGTGGAGTATCAAGCTTCCGATAAAGGATATTGTGAATAATATGGATAAATAAACTGCTACTATGAATATACAATGGTCGATAACCGGGATAATCAACATGTTTTACTGCGCTTATCCCGTGACTTTGCAGGGGATAATGATGTAAATTGTGGTATATATAACTAGTTGTGGTGCATTTTTCTAAGGACAAAGTGAATAAATGAAAGACGTGAAAGCTCTCTTAATAATTGATATGCAAAAAGGTTCTTTCACAGCTCAAACACCTCGATTTGACACTAATGGAGTTGTTAATCGAATTAATGAACTTGCTCAACTATTCAGAGATTATGACTTACCTGTAGTGTTCATTCAGCACGATGGAACGAAAATGAATGAATTTTTGCCAAATACAACCGAATGGGAGTTGTTGGACAACTTAAAAGTAGAACCAAAGGACATTTTAATTGACAAATACTCAAACGATGCGTTTTATATGTCTCAGCTTCAATCAAAATTAATTAAGTTGAATGTAAGAGAGTTGTTTGTCACTGGTTGCGCAACTGACTTTTGCGTTGAATCAACTATTCAATCAGCTTTATCAAAGGACTTTAACATTACCGTTGTTGCAGATGGACATACGACAGGAGAAAGGCCACAATTAAGTGCTGAAAAAGTGATTAAACATTATAATTGGATTTGGCAAAATATGATCCCAACTAAAGCCACTTTTCCATGCTAATAAGCCACCAACGGCT
>CAZONK010000210.1:0-5425 GCA_964581095.1 uncultured Roseivirgaceae bacterium | reverse complement strand
TAACATTAGCCTGGCGAAATATTTGGAGGAACAAACGCAGAAGTTTCATTACCATTGGTTCGATCACATTTGCCGTTTTTCTTGCCTGCATTATGCGCTCAATGCAACTTGGCTCTTACGAGCGAATGATTGAAAATGCAGCCCGGTTCTATACCGGGTATATTCAGGTACATAAAAATGGTTTCTGGGATGACAAAACCATCGATAACAGCTTTACGTATGACAATTCGTTGATTTCAATGATTGAGGAAACAAAAGGAGTACTTGTGGCGGTACCCCGGGTTGAATCCTTTGCCCTCGCTGCCTTTGGATCCAGAACGAAAGGGTCTCTTGTAATGGGTATAGCGCCTGAAAAAGAAAATCAACTAACCCGTGTAAAGAAGAAACTCATAGAGGGTACCTATTTAAACACCGACGATAAATCAGTGTTGATCGGGCAGGGCCTTGCCAACTACCTGAAAATGGGCATCGGTGATACGATCGTATTGATTAGCCAGGGATATCATGGTGCGAATGCAGCAGGCATCTATCCTGTTAAAGGGATCATGAAATTTCCTGTTCCTATCCAAAATAACCAAACCGTTTACCTTCCTTTAAAAGAAGCACAATGGTTTTATAATCTTGAAAATCAACTTACAAGTATTTCGCTAGTAGTTGATAAAGCAAAACATGTGGATAGAATTGTTGCCGATATCAGTGGCCAGGTTGATCTGGAAGCGCTTGAGGTAATGGGATGGACTGCCCTAATGCCCGATCTGGTCCAGGGGATTGAAATTGATAACATAAGCGGGAAAGTGATGTTATGGATATTGTATGCAGTAATAGGTTTTGGGATGTTCGGCACATACCTGATGATGACAGCCGAACGAATGTACGAGTTTGGGGTAATGATGAGCGTTGGCATGAAACGGATCATTATGCAGTTCATAATTTTTATAGAAATGTTCATGATGACATCAATAGGGGTACTCATGGGGGTTGTAATAAGTTTACCAATACTGATCTATTACTATAATAATCCCATATTTTTCAGTGGGGAAGCTGCAACAGCAATTGAAAATTTTGGAGTGGAAGCGGCATATTTCTTTTCACTTCAACCCTCTTTATTTTATAGCCAGGCATGGGCGATATTTTTCATGGCCCTCATACTTAGCTTGTATCCGTTGATTGTTATTCATAAACTCAAACCCGTGAAAGCAATGCGGGAAGCAATATAAATGAATAAGGACCTCATAAAACTGGCATGGCGCAATATCTGGCGCAATAAGCGGCGAAGTTATATTACCATGAGTTCGGTAGCATTTGCTGTGCTATTGTCCTGTTTAATGATGTCAGTTCAATATGGGTCCATGGATCATATGGTTGACAATATGGTAAAATTTTATATGGGTCATATTCAAATACATAATATTAAATATTGGGATGAAAAAATAGTTAATAACAGTCTAGCATACCGTGAAGAGTTCCTCGATGAATTGATTCAGATACCTGAAATACAATCTGTTGTTCCCAGGATTGAATCCTTTGCATTGGCAGCATATGGTACGAAAACTAAAGGCACAATGGTATTGGGCATCGACCCTGACGAAGAACAATACATAATTAATGTTGAAAATAAGCTGGTGAATGGGATATATTTCAAAGACGGGGATAAGTTGATATTGGTTTCTACAGGGCTTGCAGAGTATTTAGGCGTCGAAGTTGGAGATTCGCTGGTCTTACTCAGCCAGGGGTATCATGGAGCGACAGCTATTGGGCTTTACAAAATATCCGGTTTGATCCGGTTTCCGAATCCTGAGCAAAACAATCAAACGATTTGTATGCCTTTGAAAGAAGCACAGTGGTTTTATGGCCTGGAAAATAGACTGACAAGTATCGCGATACTTGTCAATTCGAAGGAACATGTTGAAAGTGCAAACAAAAGTGTCAATGCGCTTATCAAAGATCAGTCATTGGCAGCGATTGACTGGATTACTATGATGCCGGAATTGGTACAGATGGTGAATTTGAAACATGCAAGTAGTAAGATGATGATCATTGTATTGTATATCGTGATTGGATTTGGAATGTTTGGCACTTTTTTGATGATGACCGCTGAAAGGACAAGGGAATTTGGGATTATGTTGTCAATTGGGATGCACAGGATCTGGTTACAAACTACCATATTCCTTGAAATTGTAATGATGTCACTGATGGGCGTGATGGCTGGAGTTTTTATGAGTCTGATAGTGATAACCTATTTCTTTTACAATCCTGTTCCGATGGGGGCGGAGTACCAGGCAATGGCTGAAAACTATGGTGTTGAGGCAGCGATTAAGTTTGCCATGAACCCACAACTTTTCTTTTGGCAGGCCTGGGCAATATTAATCATTGGATTTCTACTCAGTTTCTATCCTATAATGGTGTTGATAAAGCTAGATCCGGCAAATGCCATGAGAGAATGATGAAATTATTTAACATTTAATTAAAAAGATATGATACTTAAAATTGCCTGGAAAAACGTTTGGAGAAGCCGTGGCCGTAGTCTGGTGGTAATGGGAGCCATTGTCGTTGGTATTTGGGCACTTTTGTTCGGAACCGGCTTCATGAATGGATTTATGGTAAGCTATATGGCTGACATTATTAACCATGATGTGTCTAACATACAAATCCATAATCCGGAATTTAAAAATGACTTCGATATAAAATTTTATATTCCTGATGGGGATAAAAAAGCAGAGGAGGTTCGTAACTGGCCGGGAGTGAGAGGTTCTACCACACGAATCATCGTAAATGGAATGATTGCATCTTCCCGCAAAGCTTCGGGTGTACAGATCCGGGGTATCGATGTACAAAATGAAGCCATTGTTACCCAGCTTGATTCCCTGATTTCCGAAGGGGCCTATTTTGAGGGAATAAAGAGAAATCCTGTGATAATAGGTGAAAAAATTGCGAAAGACCTGAAAGTAAAATTGAGGTCGAAGATTGTATTAACTTTTAATGACGGCAATGGTGATATTACGGCAGGTGCATTTCGGGTGGTAGGTATCGTTAAGAGTTCATCGATTAAAATCAATGGCCAATATGCATTTGTAAGACAAGAAGACCTCTCTAAAATTCTTGCGAATGGAAACCATGTTCATGAAATTGGTATAGTCACTGAATCACAGGTGGATGAAGAATTGCTTGTAAACCGGTACAATGAAAAATATTCCGGTGACCTGGCGGAGTCATGGCGTACCATTGCTCCTGAGCTGGCTTTTATGCAGGAAATGTATAGCCAGATGCTTTATATACTGTTGGTTATCATTATGACAGCGTTGGTTTTTGGAATTGTAAATACGATGCTCATGGCCGTGCTCGAACGAATGCGTGAATTGGGAATGCTGATGGCTATTGGTATGTCGAAAATTCGGGTATTTGTGATGGTGCTCGTTGAGACAATTTATTTGTCAATTGTTGGGGCCCCGGTGGGGTTGTTTGTAGGGTGGCTCACAATTCAGTACTATCAAAATGCCGGTGTGGACCTGACCGAATATTCGGAGGGACTTGAGGCTTTTGGATACTCCTCAATCCTTTACCCATACCTTGAAATGGATGCCTATGTAGTGGTTACGATCGGTGTAGTAATAACCGCGGTAATCGGGGCAATTTACCCGGCATGGAAAGCTGTGAAACTTAATCCGGTAGAAGCTTTGCATAAGATTTAATATGTTGGTAGTCCGAAGTCGGAAGTTTGGAGTAAAAAAAAAATGGTAGAATGAAAGAATGATAAAATGAATATTATTAAAGAGATTGAATACAGAGGTGAAAACATTTAATAAATATTCACACATTCAATCATTTACGCATTTAATTATTTCAAATATTAAATAAGATTACCAAAGAAAGAAAACATAAGATTCAAGAATTTAACATAAACAGTTATGAGTGTAATAAAAGTTGAAAACATTACCAAAGTATATACGGAAACAGCTGTACCGGTACATGCCCTAAATGGCGTTTCATTTGAGATCGAGGAAGGGGAATTTACTGCGATCGTTGGTCCATCAGGCTGTGGGAAAACAACACTGTTGAATATACTGGGTGGATTGGACCATCCGACTTCAGGGCGGGTTGAAGTTTCCAATATCGATATTACAGAAATGAAAGACAGGGACCTGATTGATTTTCGTTTACGAAATATTGGATTTGTATTTCAGGCCTATAATCTCATACCCGTACTTACCACGTTGGAAAATGTAGAATTCGTAATGCTATTGCAAAAGGTTAGCAAAAAAGAGCGAATGGAGCGTTCTATGGATCTTCTGGAGCAAATGGGCATAGCTGACAAGGCCCACCAGCGTCCGAAGGAATTATCCGGAGGCCAGCAACAAAGGGTAGCCGTTGCGAGAGCACTGGCTTCAAAGCCCAAGTTCATTCTTGCCGATGAACCTACGGCAAATCTTGACTCTGTATCAACATCAAACTTGCTGGATATGATGGCGGTAATGAATAGGGAGGAAAAAGAAACATTTGTTTTTTCTACCCATGATCAACGTGTAATCGACAAAGCCCGTCGTGTCATTACCCTTGAAGACGGCAGGATCCTGTCAGATGAAATAAGAGAGTAAAGAAATATTATTAAATTCATCATGATGTACTCACTATCCAATGAAATGTGTTTCTATGTCCCCCTCATTGAGGCCCGCCCGGACGAGCCATTCGGACGGGGGGTTGGGGGAGGGAAAAACATAAGTGAGAGCAAGCAAACATTATTTGGATACAAAAGGTTATTCATCTCAATCCAGATTAGAAATGATGAAACAATACCACTCCCTTATCCCCCCTGCCAACCGGCTAGACAGGCGCCAACGGTGGACATTAATGTATTAGCTAATATTTTGTTTTTTAATTAGCTAATGCCAAAGACAACGCGCATATTATTTATGACTATCAGCTTACTGCTGGGGTCATTTATGACCGTACGTAGCCAGAAGGAAGAAGAACCTAAACTTCTGATGAATGGGTATCTGAAGGACATGGCAATTACGGACTTTTCCCTACCGGACAGCACACTGTGGACAAATCTTATCCACAATCGCCTGAATTTCAAATGGTATCCCAATGAAAAATTTTCAGCATTTGTAGAGTTGCGTACCCAATGGTATACGGGTGATTATGTAAAAATAATCCCGGGTTTTGAAGACCAGATCGGAGCGACTGAAGATTTTTTTGACTTGTCATGGTCGGTTAGCAATGATAATAACGTGCTGCATACCATGGTGGACCGGGTGTATCTGGAGTACCAGTCCAATGACTGGAATGCACGCCTTGGCAGGCAGCGGATAAATTGGGGGGTGAGCATGGTCTGGAACCCCAATGATTTATTCAATGCATATTCTTATGTTGATTTTGATTACGAAGAGCGCCCGGGTTCCGATGCATTGCGTATTCAGAAATATAC
>CAZONK010000209.1:0-5611 GCA_964581095.1 uncultured Roseivirgaceae bacterium | reverse complement strand
TATAAATTAATATCCAGGATTAAATACAATAAATATATATGAGAATTGGAGTTGTAATAGGCAGAATTGGAGGAGTAGATGGTGTGGCCCTCGAGACCCTCAAGTGGATTGAAGTATTAAAAAGGTTAGGTCACGAAGTGCTTGTGATGTCCGGGGAGTTTGAGAACTGGACGGAAGTGGAATTTCTTCATTATCATTATCCGTTACTTTCATTCTTTTCACCCGAAGCAGAATGGGGACAACGAAAAGCATTTTTTGAACCGGACGATAGCCCCGGACCTCTCCTTGAGCATGTCGAAAAGGTCTCGGATTTAATATGTAAGAAACTGGAGAAATGGGTGGGATCAAATAAAATTGATTGTCTGTTGTCTGAAAACGCATCTGCCCTGCCCTGCCACTTGGCCATGGGTGTTGGGATAAAGAAGCTTGTTGAAAAAACAGGGATTCGGATCGTGACCCATGATCATGATTTTCACTGGGAAAGAGGATTCCGTTATCAATCGGTGCACCCTGAAATTAACCAATTGGTTGACGATAGCTTTCCGCTGCTCATTCCCCATGTCCGACACGCAGTCATTAATACTTTTGGAGTAGAAACGTTCAAAGATCGATTCGGTATTGATGCTGTGAATGTTCCTAATGTCATGGATTTTTCAAAACCGTATGGAATACCAAATAAACATAACAAATATTTTCTTCGTGAATTAGGTGTACGTAAAAAAGACATTGCCCTTCTGCAGGTAACCAGAATCGTAAGAAGAAAGGGAATTGAAACAGCCATTTCATTACTCGATAAACTCAATGACAAAAAAATAAAACTGGTAATAACAGGAAACTACAAAGATGATGAAAACAAGACCTACTACAACGAACTGATCGATTTGATTCACGATTTGAACATTACGAACCAGGTCATTTCCATTGCTGATGATGTCTTAAGCCACGTGAATCTTTCAGATGTATATGCTCATGGCAGGGCCTGTACTTACTTCAGCACATATGAAGGATTTGGCAATGCTTTTGTTGAATGTGTTTTGGCTAAAAAACCAATATTTGTCAACAATTACAAACCCGTGTACATGCAGGATATTGGCAATAAAGGTTTCAAAACAGTAATGCTTGAAGACAGTAAGTTAACCGATGCTAAAGTGAAGGATATGGCGGAGATTATTTACAATCCTGATTTAGCAAGGGAAATTGGTGAATATAATTTTAATTTAGGGAAAAAGTACTTTTCGTATAATGTGCTTGAAGAAATATTAGATCCGTTGTTTTCATTTTAAACGAACATTTCTGTGAATATGAAGATAAAGAAAACTAAAAAATCATCTGTTACCAGAAAAAAAACTACCAGGACAACACAAATTTTAAAGGAATTAAAAAATGAACGGATCAATACCTGGTTCGATCTGGGATTATTCATTGACCGGTTACGTGAGACTCCTCCAAAAGCTTCATTTCCGGGCGATTTAGATGATTTTAAACAACATATCGAAGCCGGTGGAATTGGATTGATATCGTTTTATTTTACAATAGATGGCATAACCGTAGAAGCCAATAAATATACCAGGGTATTAAAGAATATCTATCCCGAAGTTAATATTCATTACATAGCAGGTGAAATTCACCCCGAAGCTACTGACCTCATTGATGCGTCATTTACCAAAGAAATAAAGGAGATGGATGGCTTCGATAATTGGCCACTTTACAATAAGTTTTTCAAAGAAAAACTCGAACGTGGGAGCAAATCCTACAACTTGTTAATTGGTGAATTTTGGAAAGAAGTGCTGGTCATTGTTGAAAAACTTGGTTCCTATATTGAGGAGAAGGACATTAACATGCTTTATGTCATTAATGTATGTTCCAATCCTGGGAATGTGTCGTTGGCTTTAGCGGTCGTTTTAATTTCAGAATATTTTGGCATTCCGGTTATCAACAACAACCACGATTTCTATTGGGAAGGTGGAAACCGAAAGGTTGACATCACCAAACACGGAGTAAAGCAGGGGCCGAGGGATTTTTTCTTTACCAATTCCAACGTTGGGGAATTTTTCTCCATCATCGAAGTTCTTTATCCATGGGAGCGAAGATCATGGATGACGATCAACATTAATCGACTTCAATATTTCAAAACCATCCAGACGAATGGGCACAATCCTGCAAATGTTAAGCAAATTGGTACGGCTATAGATTATAGATCACATCTCAACATCAGTAAACGCAGCATGATCAGGACTTTCAAGCAGGTTGCGTTCATCTTTGCAAATAAAAAAGAGAGCGTTACTGTTCATGCCGTTAGCAGAAACCTTAAAAGTGACCGTTCACTGCAACCAATTTTACTGGGGCACATTACAAAACACCATTTTGATTTTGTTAATAACAACATTGTATTTCTACAGCCCACCAGGGTAATCAGCAGAAAGTCAATTGAACTGAATTTTAAACTGATCTCAAAATTGTTATCTCAGAACAGGTTTCAAAACAAACTATCTGAAAATCCGGAATTAAAAATATCACTCATAGTTACAGGTCCTATTCCTCATGGTCAACAGGATTACTACCAGTTTCTGTTACAGGACTTTAGCTCATTCCTGGAAAGTCTGCCTGAAGAATTCAGATCGAAAGTTTTTCTGGGGTTTTTGTTCAGCGAATTTGATAAAGATGATTTCAAACAGAAATACAATGTCCCGATTGATATTGGCCGGTTGTATCATATTGCTTCATTGATATTACTTCCAAGCCAAACGGAGGGCAGGGGTCTTCCCATATTAGAGGCTGCAGCAAGTGGAACCCCTATATATTGCAGGCAATATGAACCCAGGGAGGTTTACGAAGAAGTTATTGGCGTACACCTGAACGAGAAAAACCGGCTAAGGGTATTGGAATTTAAGGGCAGCAAATTATCACGGCGTTTAATCAACAAGATTATTGACCAGGTTTTTTATCCCCAAAACAATGTTGATGATGTAACACATAACCTCAATGTAATTAAATACAGGTACAGTTATAAAGCCCTGGAAATTAACATGAGGGATATCCTTAAGGATCTGCATTTCCAGTTAAACTCCCTTTCAAGCAATGACGAAAACATTCGAATTGAAGAAATGTTCAGTCGCTACAAAGGATCCACCAATTTCAGAAACGCTGATTTGGAAGCACTAATGAACCTGCAAACACGACATTACCTGCCTGGATATGGCCGTTTATCCTTCATGATCTACCTGAAATCGTTGATTGATCCAAGTTTTTTCAGGGTTGAAGAACAGCTCATTAAAGGTCGCGTTCTCAATTATGCATGTGAAATCCATAATGCACTCAAGGAACATACCAAAGGATCGAATAAAGAACTCCCACGGTTTTTCAACCTTGTAGAGGCCATTTTCCATTACCAGGAAGGAGAGTATAACATCCGGCACGATCATGCAATGGCTTACCGGCATCGTAACAGGAAACGATTTGCCTTCATGGATTGTACTTATCAGGAATTAATTGGCCTGGTTAACATGATTTATTTTGAAGTATTACAACCCGTTAGAAAAACAAGCCTGGTTATTTCACCTCAGTTTTTTACCAATTGGGAATTAGCGCTGCACCAGTTAACCAATAGTGAATCGCTTGGAATTGACAATCGAAAGCGCCTCACCCAGATGCTTAAAGCAAATGTTCCAAAGGGCTATTTTCCGGGAGAATACATAAAACATGAAATGGAATATTTTATCCTCCAGCCATTCAGGTCAAGGTTGAATTTATCCATAGAAGAGGAATTAACTGAAGAGCTTTTGATTGCCAAAAAAGAGAAACTCGAGCACTCCTATATCTTTGTACGTGAACCTCTTAAAAACGAATGGTTTAACGGCACCTATATCATCGAATATATCGAGAGTGAACGCGAACCGGAGTTAACTCTCCTCTATAAACATGGACTCGTAGAAATAATAAAAACGCAACAATGGTGCAATGGGGTCCATTTCCCGCAAATGGGGCCGGATGCTTTGAAGGTACTGCGGCGAATCAAGGAAGACAATGGATTCCTCGTTACAAATGGCGAACATGCCAGCATGATGAGTGATATTATCGGCATTGATCATTTCCATATTGGAAAAGCGAAAGATCCAATGACCGCTAAAATATTGGGGATCCCACAGGATAGTGGATTTATACAATTTGTACCGGCCGGTGTCAGAACGACCCTTGCATATCCTACGCCTATCCAAACTTCAAAAGATTTTGATGATGCGATAAAATCTTCATTGTTTGTTCAATTATCAAAAAAATATGGCGAGAAGAAACTGTTCCGGATGATTGGCGAAGACGCAGAGCAAAATGGAACTCCCATTGTTAAACTTCTTGAAAGGCTTGATCAATCTGATAATAAATCCAAGGTTATTGGTGATGTTAAGTATCAGCATGTGGGTGGTATTTATGATGATGGCCTTCCCTGGAGTGGCGTAATTGGAATAGCCAATACAAAAAAAACAAAAATGATTTTTAATGCCTACCTGGCCAAAGAAGGACCAAAAAATGTGCCGTCATTACTTAAAGAGTATGCTAAAGAATCCAACAATTCAAATGCAATCAATCTGGCCTGGAATGGAGGATACATACTTAACCCCGAACTGGTAGGTAAATTAGGATTACCCGGGCCTTACATTGGCTCGCCGCTGGGCCTCCTTATTTTGGATGGAAAAGTAAAATGTCCACCCCTTTTCTATAAACCTGCCTTTATTATCTATAAAGATGGGACCATAGATATTTTAAAAGTATCGTGTAAAAACGGATTTACAATCAATAAAGGCAGACATCATTTGAACTTTAAAGCGGAAGGATACAATGTACCGCTTGATAATATGCCCTCTTACTATGATCTCAGCTATGAGGAGGAATCAATTACAGGTAATGGTCATGTGATTGTAAGACTTGCAGGTACTACTGTAAAAGAAATTATCGAAACAGGTAAATCCCAGTCTGTAAAAATCATCCCGGTAGGGGTTACTTTATCGATTCCGAAAGAAATGTTTTCCAGTGAACTCTTCAAATTAGGAAAAAGTGTTAAACTGATGCTTGCTGAAAATGTTTCTGATGGTATTCCATGGGAAAACATCTCCTATGCTATAGAAGCCGGCCCTATGCTGCTGGAAAACGGTGAAAGTGTGATCGATATGGAATCAGAAGGCTGGAAGACAAAAAATTCTATTAATACACAAGCCGCACGACTGGATTTTACTGACATGAGGGGGCCTAAAATTGCTGTTGGTATCAATCAAAAGGGAGTACTCAAAGTATTGGCCGTGAATGGTAGAATTCGTGAATCTGTTGGAGCCACCCACATTGACATGGCAAATATTTTAAAGGACCAGGGTATGAAAAAAGCAATGGGTTTTGATCCTGGAGGAAGCAGTACATTGTATATAAATGGTGAAATCATGAATATATCGCCTTACAATAAGCGATACGAAAAAGATATTTATGCATTACCTCCTGAACCCAGATTTGTTTCAAATATTGTATTAGGATGGTTAGGGAAATAGCTTGTGGAAGTTAAAGCGATGAATAATATTATAGAATTAACCACCTAACTATTACTATTTATACATTGATATATTTCCTTATC
>CAZONK010000208.1:0-5714 GCA_964581095.1 uncultured Roseivirgaceae bacterium | reverse complement strand
AACATCACATCCAGACGTAATCCACGCGCAATATCACCGTACAATTCAACTTCAAGTCCCGAATGAACCTCTTTAATTCCATTGAGATTTGCAGTTCCACTCTCACCAGATGGTAGTTGAATACCTTTCTGCAAGAATCTGTCGGTCCAGGTTGTACTGTATAAATTAACGTTTCCATTTATAATTGAAGAACGGTATCCGTAACCAACTTCAAGGCCTGTAATTTTCTCATTCTTAATATCAGGATTAACAAAATTTGCAAAATTCAGAAATATTGCATCAAAGAGAGGCTGGCGACTGAAATAACCACCATTAAAAAATACATTATGGTTGTCATTAAGATTATAGTTTAACCCTACCTTAATATTTCCACCTAACTGGTTTATTTTCTCAGATACCATATTCTCACCACCTGGTTTATTCGTTCCATTCAGGTCATCACTATAATAGTAGTTGAAAAAGTCAACCCTTTGATAAGACTGGTTAGAAACTGCAGATGAGACATGTGCAGAAATTTTATTGACTGAATACTCAAGTTGTCCGAATAACCCCTGCCATCCAACCAGACCATCGTTATGATAAGCAAGTTTACGGTCGTTTTTCAATTCAGCAAATCCTTTTGATTCTTTCTCCTGGGAGATGAATTCACCGGCAATATTTATATTCCTGTTGGTAAAATATGCATCTGAAGCCAGTAGATCATCAATTCTTCTGTAATGGATACCTTTATAGGCGCGAAGATCAACACCACCTACAAAAGTCCAGTTTTCGTTGATTTCGTGGTTGAGAGTGGAAAGAATTCCATACCAGTTATGTGCGTTCATTGATGCACGGCGTACAAATCCGTCTTTGCTGGTATTTACATACTTATCAGCAAAAAAACCTTTCCTGTTATCCAGGCTGTCGGGATTTCTGGAATTAGACAACCAGGGTTCCTTCGGTGCACCATATGCAGGCACATCATTTCCTGAGTTCCACAGTGCAATATTTTCCCAATCTATCTGGCCTTTGTATGGATCACCATTTGCATCATTCCCATACCGGGTATCTTTAAATTTGGATGATGTCTCGAATGAACCGTTGATCCGTCCACGTGGTCCTGTTCCCCCGCCACGACCCCATGAGCCGTAAGCAGTAGTTGCCAACTCAGTTCTATCACCCAATGTCCAGTACCAGTTCAGATAGGTAATGGGTTTATGGTAGAAGTTACGCCTCCATGTGAATTCTTCACCCTGGTAGTTTCCCCAGAGATGGTTATATTTTATACCCTGGGGGTGGTCTTCGTATGTTTGAATGGTAACACCGTCAAAAGAACCCAACGTACGCTGATGATGCCACTGAGGTGCACCAAGCCCTGTTATGTGAATGGAATGGTTTCTATTAACTTTCCAGGCAAGTGAAGCAAAATAAGACCCAGCCGAAAATGCCGTACCATCAACATATCCGTTTCCGTTGGAGTAGGTACCCTGGACGGTAAATGCAATTCCATTCTTTCCTAATCCTGTAGAAAGTACTAAAGCATATTTGGAATAAGAATCATTCCCGATATTTACAGAAAATTTTCCTCCTTTTTCCATTTCAGCGGCATTGGTAATAATGTTGATTGTACCTCCAACTGATGAAATACCTAACTTGGAAGCACTCATCCCACGCTGAACCTGCATCGAACTTGTTACATCACTTAATCCCTGCCAGTTTGACCAGTAAACCCAGCCATTTTCCATATCATTTACAGGAACTCCGTTGATCAATACTGCTGTATTTCGCTGATCAAATCCACGAACATTTATCCTGGAGTCTCCAACACCCCCGCCCTGTTTGGTTACATAAATTGAAGGTGTATATCGAAGCATTTCAGGAAACTCCTGGTTACCAACCTTCTCTTCAATTTGATATCCTTTTATAGTTGTAACAGCAACAGGCGTTTTCCTGTCAATTGCAATGGACGCAATTACTTCTATTTCTTTCAATCCAATAGCGGTACCTGTTAATGAAACAGTTCCAATATCGGTATTCTGACCATCCCTGATTTGCACATTCATTTCTTTATTGCTAAATCCAACATAGGAGATAACAATAGTTAAATTTCCGGCCTGAAGTCCTGAAATCCTGAAAGAGCCATCTATATCTGTGGTCGATCCTGTAGTCGTTCCTTTGACCACTACGTTGGCACCAATCAGGGGTTCATTATCATCCGGATCAACAATCTTACCACTGACCGAACCTGTTTGCGCATAGGTGGCCCCCGCTACAAACAATGTCACTAAAAAAAGTACTAGTTTTTTCATAATTAATAGGTTAAAATAGGTACATAAAATTTAATTCTAGAATCAATGTTTCATCTGATTTTCAACAGCGAATATACAAGCACAAAATAACAGAAAATTTCCTCTTTTATAAATATTATTTTAACTTAAAAATCAAATTATATCATTACCTAAATTATTGTATTTTATGGGTTACCAAATCGCATTGCAATTTATACTGCATCATTAATAAATAGCTATTTAGGAGTAGTAGAAGCAATATTATTTATATCAAAATAGTAATAATATTCCATGAAATCTCTCCATTTAAATGCTAAATTTATCTATAATAAATTGTGCTCACTTTTAGGTTCAACCATACCTTTGAATACTTAAATTTTTGTTAAACAACCTTCGATAAATTATATAGATTATGTGTTATGATATTCGATTTCTTACAATGAAAAAAATCAAGTATGCACAGAGGTTTGGAGATAGCGAAAAAGACATCGAAGAATTAGAAAAACAACTGAAAAAAATAGGAGAAAAGACCGGGCCCTTTTTTCATATTTCAGGTTTTTCGCACCCGGATGTTCCAGTTATCACCAACGAAGATCGAAATGAAATACAACTCCTCAACTGGGGGCTGATTCCCCCCTGGGCAAAAGGCGTACAATCAGCTGTTCAACTAAGTAACAAAACATTGAACGCCCGTGGTGAGACCATGTTTGAAAAGCCGACATTCAAAAATGCTGCAAAATACAGAAGGTGTATTGTTATAGTTGACGGTTTCTTTGAACACCATTGGAAAAATGGTAAATCCTATCCTTACCATATCAAGCTTTCCAATGAAGAACCAATGGCTCTCGGAGGCATTTGGGAAGAATGGGAAAACGAAGAAACTGGAATACAACGGAAGACATTTAGTATTGTTACAACCCGTGCCAATTCCCTGATGAAAGATATCCATAATAATCCCAGAGGTAGTATTGGACCAAGAATGCCATTGATAGTTCCCAAAGAGCTGGAAGGGCAATGGCTCAAACCTATTGATGACATTCTGGATAAAGAATTACTGGAAGAACTAATTCAACCCTACGATATGGAAGAAATGGAAGCCTATACTGTACCGCGATTAAAAGGTAAACAGGCTGTCGGTAATACTGAAAAAGCTATTTCGGAATTTCATTACGAGGAACTTGATTCAAACCAGGGTGAACTGTTTTAATCCTGAGGCAGATTTTATAATATTTATCAAAGTCAAGTATTTGCAAATAACCAAAAGCTCACTACCTTTGCAGCCCCGTTTTTTAGACAATAAAAAAATCAAATGAAAAGGACATTTCAACCTTCAAATAGAAAAAGAAGCAACAAGCATGGTTTTCGAAGCCGAATGGAAACCGTTGCAGGAAGATCAGTAATCTCGCACCGAAGGGCAAAAGGAAGAAAAAAACTTAGCGTTTCTGACGAGAGAAAGCACAAAAAATAATTTCTTTTTGTTGTAAATTGCTCTGCAGGGATGGGAAAGTTGCCTTAAGAATACCGCAGAAATGCAATTTACATTCAAAAAAAGTGAACGATTAAGCCGTAAAAAGGATATTCAGGAACTATTTCAAAATGGTTCCTCTTTTTTTTTATTCCCTTTTAAAATACTTTATATCACACAATTGCATGCTGATATCCCCTTTCATCATATACTGCTGAGGGTACCAAAAAAATATCATAAAAAGGCTGTAGCAAGGAATTTAATTAAGAGAAGACTTCGTGAAGCATATCGTAAAAACAAACATCTCTTGCCATCCCCGAAAGAAAAAAAGTATTTCATTGCTTATATTTATGTTTGCAATGATGTTTTAACCTTTAAGGAAATTGAAAATAAACTAAAACAAGTGCTATTGCGTTTGAGTAAAGAAGATTGATAGAAAAGAATATATGCAAAATAAATTAAGAGGGATAGTCCTGGTCATATTTGTAGGTATATCGGTGTTTGCATTTACACCTGTCAACAATTATTTCGAAATTGCTAAAAACCTGGACATTTTTGCAACCTTGTTCAAGGAAGTTAATACCTACTATGTAGATGACATTAACCCTGAAAAAATGATTAATACAGGGATTGAGGCAATGTTATCCTCGCTTGACCCTTATACCAACTACATTCCGGAAGAAGATCTTGATGATTATCGCACAATGACAACCGGTGAATATGCCGGGATTGGTTCTTTGATTGGAAAAGTAAATGGCAAGAATGTTATAACCATGCCAAATAAAGGTTTTCCAGCCGAGAAAGCGGGTATAAAGATTGGTGATGAAATTCTGTCGGTTGATGGAATCAATGTTGAGGATAAAAAAATAAGCGAAATAAGCAAACTACTAAAAGGAAAGGCCAATACAGAAGTGGTTGTCACGATAAAACGATATGGTATGTCAACTCCAATTGACTTGCACATAATCAGGGGCAAAATTATAATTGATAATGTTCCTTACTACGGTATGGTTTCGGAAACAGTTGGATATATCCGCCTTTCCGATTTTACAACAAATGCAAGTAATGAAGTGAAGCGAGCACTTAAAGATTTAAAAAATCAAGGTGCGTCAGCAATCGTTCTGGACATTAGGGGTAATCCGGGAGGATTACTCCATGAAGCAATAAATATTTGCAATATTTTTCTTCCCAAAGGGCAAGAAGTAGTCAGCACACGAGGAAAATTAAAAGAATGGAACAAAACCTATAAAACACTGAACTTCCCAATCGATGATGAAATTCCACTGGCGGTTCTGACAAACCGGGGAAGCGCTTCTGCTTCAGAAATTGTTTCTGGTGTATTTCAGGATTATGACAGGGGTATAGTTGTAGGTCGAAGGACTTTTGGAAAAGGGCTGGTGCAAACAACCCGCCCACTTACATACAATGCACAGCTCAAAGTAACAACGGCTAAATATTACACACCAAGTGGAAGATGTATCCAGGCGCTGGATTATTCGCATCGAAACCCCGATGGTAGTGTTGGTGAAATTCCGGATTCACTCAAAACCGCTTATACAACTAAAAATGGAAGAACCGTTTACGATGGAGGAGGAGTTGAACCGGACATTACCATGGAGAATGAATTCCTTGCCCCGATTACAATTAGCCTGATACAAAAAGGCCTCATATTTAACTATGCAACTGTTTATTTTTTCAATCACAATGAAATTGTGGATGCAGCAGAGTTTAATCTAACGGTCGATGAGTATGCAGACTTCACAAACTGGCTCAAAAATCATGACTATGATTATACAACGACTGTTGAAAATAGTATGAATGAATTCATTGAAAGCGCAAAAAAAGAGAACTATTACAATGATGTAAAAAACTCAATTGACGCATTGAAAAACAAAATATCCCATAATAAAGAGGCCGATCTGGTAACATATAAATCCCAGATTAAAGAAATTCTTGAAGAAAGTATCGCGTCAAGGTATTAT
>CAZONK010000207.1:0-5797 GCA_964581095.1 uncultured Roseivirgaceae bacterium | reverse complement strand
TTCTACAACACCTGTTGGAGGTCGAACACCACGGTCAACCCAGGTTTCTCCCCGGTTCAGCGATGGAAGGCTCCCAATATAAAGTTCCAGCATGGGAATGATTTCAGCGGTATGGAAATTCCCTACAAAAACAAATGTAAAGTCGCTGGCATCAGCAAAACGCTCGCTGTAAATAGCAAAGGACCTTTCAAAATCAATTTTATCCATATCTTCCATGGTTGGGAATCCACCACCCCGAATACTGTTTTGAGTCATGATCTTATTGAGTTGATCTGAATAGTAGAAATTGGGGTTTGACATCAAATTTTGCAGGATCATTTTATTTTTTGTAATAAATGATTTAAAGGCATCTTCATCTTTACGGGGATTAGTAAAGTACAGATGAACCAGCTGCAGCAAAGTTTCGAAATCCTTGGGTGCTGCATTTCCGCTCATACCTTCTGCCAAACTGCTGATAAAAGGAGATGCAGACACGGTTTTGCCGGCAAATAGTTTTTGAAGATCTGTTGGTGAATAGTCGCCGACCCCACTTTGGTTTATTATTCCAGAGGCGTTTGAAGCCGACAGGTAATCCTCATCTGAATAGAGGGAAGTCCCACCAGGGCTGGTGGCTGTCATCAGGATCTCGTCATTTTTAAAATCAGTGGGTTTTAAAACCACCTTCACACCATTTGACATGGTGATTTCAGTAATTTTAGTTTCAGGATATTCCTTTGAGGCCACTTTTTTACCGGGGTTTGGTTTTTTAACCATCAATTCTGTACCTAAATCTTCTTCGGTGTATGGTGCGATCACCATATTGCCTGCTTCATCAAGCATGCGCCTGATGTCCTCCTCTGATGGAGGTACCACTCCCTCTTTTTCAGGTCCTGTAACAATTACTACCCTGTTCTCTTTCGTAATCCATTTTTCAGCAAGTGCATTTACTTCACTAAGCGTTATTGTTGGGAGAAATGCTTTTATAGCTTCATTTTCAAATTCAATACCCGGAATTGTTTCATCCGTAAGAAAATTGCGGATATACTCAGCTGCAAAGCTCCTTGACTCAGATTTATCCCTTTCATTATACATTTGTTCGTACCTGTTCAGGATTTGTTTTTTGTATCGGTCAAGTTCTCCCTGCGTAAATCCATATTTTAAAACCCTCTGGTTTTCTTCAATAAGTGTTTTCAACCCTTTTTCAATGCCATTTTCACCCACAACCGCAAATGATGAATAGGCACTTTTTGTTCGCACCAAGTCTCTAAAACTTGTACTTCCAAACAAAAATGGTGGTTCGGGAGATTGAGTAAGCTCCCGGAGTCGTTCATTCAACATTCCGTTATAAAGTTGAAATGAGGCATCCCTTCGGTAATCGCCAAACGTTTTAGTTTCAACATTATCAGCCTTATAATACATCTGGACAATTGTATAGGGAGCCTCGGGATCGCTTGCTATGGCAATGTATGTCTGATCGTGGCCGGGTACTGGATATATTTTTCTTTCACGTTCACTGGGAGGATTTTCAAGATCTGAAAAATGGTCCTTTATTTTCTTTTCCATCTCATCTACGTCGATGTCCCCGATTGCAACCACTGCCATCAGGTTCGGACGGTACCAATCCTTGTAAAATTTTCTAATGGTTTCATATGAAGCATTTTCAATAATATCTTTTGTGCCAATTGGAAGTCGTTCGGCATACCTTGATTCTTTGAATAAAATCGGGAAATACTCATCGCGCATGCGCTGATCAGCCCCACGGCCAAGGCGCCATTCTTCCAAGACGACACCACGTTCTTTGTCAATTTCTTCCTCCGAAAATGTTACGTTGTGTGCCCAGTCTTCCAGTACCAGTAGTCCTTTTTCCAGGATTTCCGGGTCATCTGTTGGAATGGGTAAAATGTAAACCGTTTCATCAAAACTAGTATAAGCATTCAGATCAGCACCAAACTGTACCCCGATGGATTGCAAATAATCAACAATATCATTTTTTTCAAAGTTTTTGGTACCGTTAAAAGCCATATGTTCTACAAAATGGGCAAGGCCGAGTTGGTCCTCATCTTCCAGCATGGAACCGGCATTTACTACCAGCCGCATTTCCACACGTTTTTCGGGCTTCATATTTTTTCGGATATAATAAGTAAGCCCATTTTCAAGGACACCGATCCGGATATTTCCATCTATGGGCAATGGATTATCAAGCTCACCACTTATTTTAACTTCCTGGGAATGGACTGCTGTAAGGATTGAAAACAGAAATAAAATGAGAAAGGATAATTTTTTCATATTCATATGTAGGTTTTTTGGGTGATAAATATACAATTGAAATTATTTTTTAACACCAAGAATGATTTTATATTTCCAGAGTCCTTTTTGCAATGCCTTATATTGATAATATCCTGATTTATAATGATTTCGGGAATATTTGCTTGCTCCAAAAATTAAGTTGTACACTATCGAAGGCCATTTCCCAAATAAATAACTCCGGTACATCCTCTTCGCCGTTTTGTAAATCTCATCGGTATAGTCATGAATTTCAATATTTTCGAACCCTGAAGAAGCGATTATTTTATCTAGTTTGTTTGATGTGATAAGTTCAGCCATTGCCCAGCAATCCACCCACTTTTTCAACAGGTTATGATGAGCCAATTTATTTTCGGAGAGATAGAAATCTGCGATCACAATGCGACCACCGGGTTTTAACAACCGGTTGGCTTCAAGAATAAATTTTACCTTATTATAAGAGGATGTCAGGCTTTCACAGGCCCAAACTATGTCGAATGATCTGCTGTCAAATGAAGTTTGTGAATAGTCTTGTTTTGAGATAGTGATGTTTGATTCAAGCTGAAATTTTTCTACGTTTTTCCTGGCTGTCAGCACCTGTAACTCACTCAATGTTACACCCCGAACCAATGCATTTTTTTTCTGAGCAAGGAATATTGCAGCGCCACCTACCCCACAACCAGCATCAAGGATTTTACCATTTTCCTGAATATCAGCCAGGTCCATCATTATCTGGTTAGTATTTCGGAGGGCATCATTAAATGTTCGTGTATTTTTTCTCCAAATTCCATAATGTAATGCCATCGATTCTTTCAGGTTCCACCATTTTTCATAGTGGTTCTGTGTCTGGTCATAGTATTGGCCAATATGGTGTTTTATTTGAGAAATATCCGATTGTTTTGTATAGCAATAATAATAGTTAGAGTTCTATATGGCACTATTTTGAAAGAATTGAAAATGTACTTAATTCAAAGAATTTAATGACTTAACAGTTTTAGGGATTATCAATTATAGTATTTTTAAATCATGAAATTGCTTTATCTTATTTTATCTTTTTTCCTTTTTCCACTTGTAATACTGGGTCAAAATGGAAAGTTATTGGAAACGATGCCATTTGAAATTGGAAATTACCCTGAATTAAATTCAAGAATTACAGAAATGAAAGGAGGAATATCCTCATATAAAGCAGAATATTCTTACCTGGATGAGGTTGTTATGGAAGAAATATTTTACGAAAGCGATGGGTTGAAAGTGAAGGCATTTAGAGTGTTTCCAAAGAATTTGGAACAAGAATATCCTGCTATAGTGTACAATCGGGGAGGGAACAGGGAATTCGGCCAGCTGAATGAATTTAAAATGGTTTTCATACTCGCGCGAGTGGCAAGCTGGGGATATGTGGTGGTTGCCAGCCAGTACCGTGGCAATGATGGTGGGGAAGGAATCGAAGAATTCGGAGGGAGTGATGTAAATGATGTTATAAATCTTATCCCATTATTGGAATCAATGTCAATGGTAATTCCGGATAAATTGGGTGTTTACGGCTGGAGCAGGGGAGGTATGATGACCTATTTGTCACTTATGAAAACAGACAGGTTTAAAGCCGCTGCAGTTGGTGGGGCACTGTCGGACCTTAAAATGATGGATGAATCAAGAGGAGGTGAAATGGGGCAATATGTTTTTAGTGAACTTATACCTGGCTATGAGGATCATAAAGATTCCCTTATTCGCGTACGATCAGCAGTATTTAATGCGGATGAAATGTCCAAAACAACACCTGTCTTACTTTTACACGGTACGGCAGACTGGCGTGTTGTTCCCCAGGAGTCGCTGAATATGTCCCTGGCACTTCAGGAAGTAGGTGTACCCTATCGGTTGGTTATGTTCGAAGGCGGAGACCACGGACTGAATGAATTTGATGAGGAAGTTGAAAGGATGGTTAAGGAATGGTTCGATAAGTATTTAAAAAATGACACCCCTTTACCTGATTTGAAACCGCATGGGAAGTAAATAAGTTGGCAGTTGGCAGTAATCAGTTGGCAAATTTAGTTTGTAAGTAGAGTCTTTGTTATAGAATTCAAAATCAAAGAAAATATGAAAGCACAGAATCGGCGTACTTTTTTAAAAACAAGCGGGATGTCCGGGCTGGGCCTTGCCTCTGTTTCCAGCCTGGGTAAGCAATGGTTTATCAACAATGACAAAAAAAAGCCCTATATAAATTTCACCCGCGATGGCCTGGACTTTACACCGGGTGATTACATAAATGAACTTTCAAGGATTGAAAAAGCACGGGGAATTAGGCAAGACAGTTATTCAAACGGTGGGATTGTTGCAGAAATGGAGGAGAAAATTGCTTCTATTCTGGGGATGGAAGCTGCTGTATTTATGCCTACCGGTACCCTGGCAAATCAAATTGCCATTCGGAAATTGGCCTGGGAAAAAACAAGGGTTATTGTTCAGGCCGAAAGCCACATTTATAATGATTCGGGTGATTGTGCCCAGGTATTGTCCGGGCTTAATATAATCCCGGCAGCCGTTGGTTCTGCGGAGTTCAGCTTGAAAGAAGTAATGAATGAGGTGGAACGCTCAGATACCGGCAGGGTAACAACCGGGATTGGTGCAATATCAATTGAATCACCTGTTCGAAGGAACAATAACCAGGTATTTCCATATGAATCAATGAAAGGAATTTCAGAATATGCACGAAAAAAGGAAATTGGGATGCATCTTGATGGAGCGAGGTTATTTAATGCATCGGTGCACGAAAACATACCACTTACGGACTATGCCCGGTTGTTCGATACGGTTTATATTTCACTTTATAAGGACTTTAACGCGGCATCTGGTGCTGTACTGGTGGGCACGAAGGAATTTTGTGAAAACCTATTTCATACCCGTCGAATGTTTGGAGGAGGAATGCCAAACGCCTGGCCTTATGCCGCCGTGGCAATGGAATACATGGACTCATTTATATCAGAGTACAAACAAGCTTTGCGAACTGGCGATGAATTGTTTTTAACACTTGAAAAATCAGGGAGGTTTCGCAGGGAAAAAATCAATGGAGGAACGAACGTGATGAAATTGCATGTACTTGAAGGATCACCTGCACAGGTTCGGGATACATTATTGGCAGAGAACATAAAACTTCCAACTCCAGCTAAAGATTTTAAAGGGTTTTATATCAAGATCAATCCTTCCATCAATCGGATAGATTCTGGAATTTTAGCAAGAAAGTTTTTGGAATGATTATAATTTGATGATTTTTTCCCGGTAGGTTCTTTCGGTTGTCTGAAGAATCATAATATATACTCCTTTTGGTAAGTTCAATGTCACTTTCCATCCATTGTTGATAATTTCAAATTCTTGTTCAGCAATCATCTTCCCATTAAAATCGGCAATGTAAATCGACTGAAGTGAAGCCGGGTCTCCTGAATAGGAGATGGTGATGTAGTTTCCTGAAACAGGATTTGGATAAGGTAATCCAATAATCCTTCCGGAGCCGGGAACAGCCCAGTGGCCGGAGAAGTTGGGGGAGCTG
>CAZONK010000206.1:0-5840 GCA_964581095.1 uncultured Roseivirgaceae bacterium | reverse complement strand
GTATTGTTTAAAAGATCAATAACCTGGTCAAATTTTCGTGCATAATTCAGGTCCATCCCATACAACGCCTGAAAGAGCGGATTGACGGGATCCAGGTCGAGCGCTTTTTCAATCTGCGGAATTGCATCCTCCGGTTTCCCAATAATGTTCAGATAGTGTGAATAATAAGCACGGGCCCCTGCATGGTTCGGATTGAGTTCAATAGTCTTTTTAAACGCAACACCTGCCCGTTCCCAATTCCATTTCCACCAGGTGTTATACAATGCGAGGCTGTAGTGTACTTCTGTTAAAGAACTATCCAACTCAAGTGCTCTTTGCATTAGCGAATCCACTTTTGGCCCTGCTTCAGTCCCGGGCATGATCCCCTGCTGCATTCTACCACCCCACACCATGGCAACCCCTGTGTAGGCCGGAGCATATTCAGGATCGATTTTACTGGAGAGCTCAAAATACCTCAAAGCCTGGTCCAAATCTTCCTGTGTAAGTTTATACCAGTATGACATCCCTCGTAGATAAGCTTCATATGCCTGTGGAATTACTTCCTTGTTGGACGCCAGACGAAATACCTGGTCAGATGTTAACTGAATATTTAATTCCCGGGCTATTCCGGTTGCCACATCGCTATAAAGTGAAAGAATATGAGACATGTCACTGCTGAAGTCCTGGCTCCAGATCTGTCGTTCTTCAGGCACAGCTCTTATCAACTTGATCCGGATCAGGATTTTTTCTCCTACCTGTAAAAGGGCCGGTTCTATTATCCCGGCAACATTAAGTTCCCGGGCAATTTCAGGAATTGAAAGGTTACTTTCCCTGTATTTTAATGAGGTGCGCGTGGAAAGAACACGTAGTGCTCCAATCTTTCCTATTTCATTGTTTATTGCATCATGGATTCCGTCAGTATAGAAATCTACATCGGGATTGCCCGTCAGATTTTCAACAGGCAGAACAACCAGGGAACGGATGGCCTCTTCTTTATTTGATGTAACCCACCAGAATATAGAAATAGATGCAAGAATGATTATTGCAGCAATAATCAGTTGTCTTGTTTTTTGTTTTTCAGGAGTATATAAAAGTTCCTTTAATTTCTCTGAACCAGGTTTGGGAAGAAAGTTATCAACGAGATAGTAGGTCTTTACCGGGTAATCAACATTTTTCAATCGGACCTCTCCTATGAATTGAGACTTTATCCGGGCCTGGGACCGAATTGCATGATAGATATCTTCTGTTATATATATTCCTCCCGGGTCGGCGATTGACTGGATTCTTGAAGCGATATTTACTCCATCACCGAATACATCTTCGTTTTCAAAAGAAACATCACCCAGGTGGATCCCAATACGAATTTTACCTCCAAGGTTAACAGCTTTTTTCTGTATTTCAAGAGCACATAGCACCGCATCCACGGCGCTACTGAACTGGGCAAGTACACCATCTCCCATCTCTTTCAGCCATTTCCCGTTATATTTTCCAATGGCTTCCTTGTGAATGGTCCTGCTGGTCCGTAGAATGTTAAGTGCGTTTTCTTCATCACTACCCATCAAAGCAGTGTACCCGACTATGTCGGTAAACATAATGGCAGCCAGCTGGCGTTTCGGGCTTAACTTTTCCATAATTACATTTCGGTAAACCCCCCTTCGCTAAAGCTACGGCGGGCAGGCCCGTCCGAATGGCTCAGCCGGGCAGGCATAATAGCAGCAAGTTGCCTATGTCCTGTCATATAGATAACAATCTTTTATGGTAAACCCGCCTCCAAATATTTCTCTGGCTGGAAAACATTATTGTGGTCAGTTGCCATTTGGGACTTAACTTTTCCATGATGAAAGTTCGGTAATCCTTCTGTTCGAGATTTACTTATCTATATCACAATATATGAAAATAAGTGCCGAAGTAAAAGGAATTTAATAGGTTATAAAGCATTGGTCTAACGAATCTCCAATCCCGACAGACAAATTCGAGTTCAGGATTATCACTTTCAGAAAGTGGACGAAAACAGTACTTCATGTTCAATTTCGGATACTCCAAAGAATTTAATCTAACATATTCGCTTATTTATCAGATAGTTGCAAATGTGGCTTGCACTTTGCTGCCGATAATGTAAAGATCACATTATGTCATTTACAGGATTCTTACTCTGGTTTATACTTCTGGTTATTTGCTGGCCCCTGGCCCTGATCCTCCTTTTTCTCTACCCGGTCATCTGGTTACTTTCGCTACCCTTCCGCCTGATTGGTATAACTGTGGAAGCATTGTTTAAATTTATCGGGGCGTTGTTGATGATTCCGTTTCGGATCCTGCGGTCGGTGTAAAACACAATCCTAAATCGTCCTGGGACAAAAATTTCGATCTCAAATTAACTTGAAAAACTTTATTTGTAATTTACTCATCATACTGAGTAAATTACATGTCACAGAAGACCACATTTAGGATCCTAATCGTTTGTCAGGATAAATTTCTAAATCACAACTCATAGTAAAACGCCTCCCGTAGTACCTCCAGGCTTTTAGGAACTGCCGTATCGGGTGATTCATTGCCTTCGAATTCAAGGGAGATGTATCCCTTGTAATTATGGTCGCGCATCATCTTACCAATGCGTGGATAATCAATATCAAGGGTGTACCACTTACCTCCACCAAAATACGTTTTTGCCTGTACCAGGTACGTCTGCGGAGCAAGCATTTCCATCTGCTCCTGCCTGTTTTCAAGAAAATTACCGGTATCAAGCGTCACCTGTAGCCAGGGGCTGTGGATGGCATCCACAATGCGCTTCACCCCTTCCGCCGTACGGCCAAGTCCCCAATGGTTTTCCAAACCCAGCACCACACCACATCTTTCGGCCAAAGGAATGCATTGTTCGATCGAATCAATAACCCACCCAAATCCATCTTCATCTGTATAACCTTCAATAGCAGGTTCAATGCCCTTATTGGCCATCAATGCATCGAAATTTTCCGAAGTACCCCAGCGCCCGGTATTCAATCGCATGGTAGGAATACCCAGCATGTACGCAAGTTCAATCTGGTGCTTCGTTTTTTCAATATTTTCATCACGATAAGCTTTGTCGGGATTCAGGTATCCCTGGTGGGTCGAAAATCCCATCAAATCCAATCCGGCATGAAATGCCCGCTTCTTCAGGTTTTGCAAATAACTATTCTCCTCAGAAGTCATCTGAACCAGTAGTAGCTCAATCCCATCAAACCCCATCGAAGCAGCCTTATCGATGCACATTTCAATAGGTACATCCTCTTTGGGACCGTTGAATTGCCAGAACGAATAGGTGGATACTCCAATAGGATTATGTTTGACTTTGGTTTTTGTTTTTGAGGGTTCAATTCCTGGTTTATCCGGAGCACACCCCAATATAGCTGCCCCTGTACCAAGTGTTGCTACCTGTAAAAAATTTCGTCGATCTGCCATAATTATATTTTTCGTGTTCCTCTCTAAAAATTCAATGTAGTGATTTCCATAATTGAAAGAAAGGATTTTGCAAACTGACCTTTAGTTGCATCCTAAAAAAAATTAGTAAACCTGTAACATTTATAATAGTATGTCGTTAACTATACTGTATGTCATACAGTATAGAACAATTTTCACAGGAACTCAAACGAGGGACATTCACCATTGCGGTATTGAAAATGCTTGAAAAAAGGCATTATGGATATTCATTAAAAAAAAGTCTGTTGGAAAAAAGATTTGAAATTGAGGAAAGTACACTATATCCCATGTTGCGTCGGTTGGAAAAACAAGGGATTATATCGAGTGTATGGGAAATTGAAGAAAACCGACCTAGAAAATACTATCAACTAAATGATGACGGAAGGGATCTTCTCAATGGGTTGATTACCGAATACAATAATTTATCAACTGCAGTTAAAAATATATTGAAATAATGGAATATATCGAACGATATTTATACCAGGTTAAGCGGCTGCTTCCGGAAAAGGAGCAGGATGAAATCACAAAGGAATTACGTGAAATCCTTGAAGAAGAGGTATCTGCAGTTCAACGTGGTGACTTCAGCCCCGAAAAACTTGAAAAAAACCAAATATCTGTGCTTGAAAAATTTGGGCGCCCCGAATCGATGGCCGTAAAGTATGGGGGAGGTTATTCTCCGTTAGTACCGGCTGAATTAATGCCCCAATTCTGGAAAATACTTAAGGTCCTGGGCATTATTTATGTAGTGGTTTTTGTTGGGGTTTCAGTTTTTTTCACCCAAAATCCATTCGAATTAATCAATGGCTTCATCTCGAATGCCTTTATCAATTTTGCTATCGTGGTAATCATCTTTTACTTTGTTGGGAAAGATAAAAACCACATTCAAAAATCGTGGAAACCTTCGGAGTTACCACCACTTACTCCAGATTCGAATGTCAACCAGGGAGAATTACTTTTTTCAATTGCAATAACCTCTTTTTTCATTATCTGGATCACAATGTATCCTGAATGGCTGGGGTTTGGATATACAGATGACGGGAAAAATTTTACATTTTTACCTTTTAACCTGGATGCCATAAGACCGTACATACCTTTTGCGATTTTATTGCTCATGGGAAACGTTTTGCTTGATGTTTTTACACTCATTCAAAAAGTATGGTCACCATTATTGCGTGCAGGCCAAATTGCCTTAAGCCTCTTATGGATTGTTCTTGCCAATATGGCTTTACAGTTTGGGATGCACTTGTCTATTCAAGACGTACCACGAAATTTTCCTCAGACTTTTTTCACCGGCGAAGGGATTCTTGCAGTAATCCTGGTGGGTTCAATGCTTATTGCTGCAATCGACATCGTTAAACATACATACCACTGGATCAAAATGAGTAAAAGTTAGTTAATAGTAATAGTCCAAGGAAATCCATCCTAATTGACCGGTAGCTGTTCGTACCATTTTGTAATTTACCCCCAAAACCTCTAAACTATCCCCCGAAAACACTTCTCCAATGGAAAATTGGCCCGGTGCATGTAATAATTCCTTGTATCTGGCGATAGGAATTTGGAATCCCTTTGTAAGTAGATATGCTGTACTTAAAGATTCTTCACCCCAAAAGCAATCGGGGTTCAGAATGAAGCATCTCAGAATGACGCATCTTCTTTTTACCCCATATACTATTGCTTACTTGATGTCAGATTGTATCCAAAAAATGTGAAATTTAATCCGGAACAAACATCTCCTTCCCTCACGAATTCAAGTTTTATTGATCCATCAAGGCTTTCATACTTTTCCCCGGTAATAGGATAAAGGTAGGTAGCCAATCCGGTTCCCTGCAAATTAAAATATAATGCGCCGTCTTTCTCTTCCACAGAAGCAACCACAGGAAATTCATTTACCTTGTAACTACCTGTAAGGTCTTTGGGAATATCCAACTTTGCATATATTTCTCCCAGTGATGGATAAAAGTTATCAAGTTCTGTAACATCAGGTATTTCCCTGTTTACCACAATTGACTTAACCTTTTCGGGATTCTCTATAGTTGCAATATATACATCCGATCCATTGGCCCACACTTTTGCACTTTCAATAATGCTTTTCTCTGAATCATCATCGTAGGTAATATCAATTTTTACAGGTACCGGTTTGGAACCGTTTTTTTTCACGGTTAGCTTATTCCCCTCCAACTCACCAAGTGCAATATCCGGATAACCAAATTCGAAAAACCACGGTTTCCACAGCCAGCCCAAATCCTGTCCTGAAACGTTTTCGAAGGTATAGAAGAAGTCAAAGCCCTGCCTCGCGCCGGTGGTTGTGGTTCGCAACCAACGCATCGGCAGGCAGGGCTTTTTCTGATGTTTCTCCTCGAGAAATGGGGCCGCGCGACCGAGCCGCTCGTGTCAGCACGCGGTCGAGG
>CAZONK010000205.1:0-5849 GCA_964581095.1 uncultured Roseivirgaceae bacterium | reverse complement strand
CTGGAGGCCAGAAATTCAACCAAAATATTAGGCCCCAAGCGTCTCCGGGATTTCAGGTTATATAATGTTGCCATCAATGATATTGTTGAAGAAGGTACTGTTGTACGTAAAGGAGACTGGATCGCCAACCTTGATCGGTCAGAGTTAGAAAGCAAACTTCAGGATGCACAGCTTGAAGTGGATAAAAAAATGTCTCAATTTATCCAAACGCAACTTGATACCACACTACAGATGCGCCAGTCAAGGGATGAACTGGTAAATCTTGCATATGCCGTTACAGAGAGGGAGATCGAACTTGAGCAATCTAAATTTGAACCTCCGGCAACAAAAAGGCAATCTGAAATGAATCTTGAAAAAGCAAAAAGGGGATTGCAACAGGCAAAAGAAAACTACTTTATCAAGGAGGAACAGAACAAAGCTAAAATGGCTGAAGTTAACGCAAATCTTCAAAAAGAGAGGCGCGACTATAGCGGGATGTTAGGTGTTATGGAGCAATTTACCGTAATAGCTCCTGAGGACGGAATGGTTATTTACAAGAAAGGGTACGATGGTAAACCAATAAAAGAAGGTTCTACCATAAGCGCCTGGGACCCAACCGTAGCAGAATTACCCGATTTATCAGTTATGATATCAAAAACATATGTAAATGAGGTAGATGTAAGAAAAATTAAACCAGGTCAGAATGTACGAATTGGCCTTGATGCCTTTCCTGAAAAGAGACTGGTTGGTAAAGTGATCCGTGTTGCGAATGTGGGCGAACAGCGACCAAATTCCGATGCGAAAGTATTTCTTGTCAGTGTCCAGGTTTTTGGTAAAGATGATTTGTTAAGACCCGCCATGACCACAAGTAACTTGATTATTACAAATGTGATTGATTCGGCTACTTATGTTCCATTGGAATGCCTGCATACTGCATTTGACTCTATAAATTATGTTTATAAGAAATCCGGAATAAATATATTAAAACAAGAAGTGATCGTTGGAATAACTAATGCAAATGAAGCCATTATCAAAGGAGGGTTGGATCCGGGTGACCGTGTTTATTTATCCATTCCGGCTAGTGCCCAGGAAAAAGATGTAATTCTTTTGGCAGAAATGAATGGGAAACGGTCCAAACCTGAAGCATTAGTTGAACCAATAGATATGCCACAGGAAAAAACTTTTACTTTACCTGATGGGAGGGTAATAAAAGTGCCTCCAGGTGGAATGCAACCTGGAGGAAATCGAGGAGGCAGGCAAAATGCTTCAGATACCACCAAAACAGTCAGACGGTCCAGGCAATAACTATTTAGAATAACCCGAATTGGAAAAGCATAAATATGAGCGTTATCTGGCTAATTTATCCATAGCTATTGATGCTGTCCTGGCTAATTCAATGCGTTCTATGTTAACTGCGTTGGGAATAATATTTGGGGTTGCAGCAGTAATCGCAATGTTAGCTATTGGTAACGGTGCCCAGGAGGAAATCCTGGAACAGATTAAACTGGTTGGTGTAAATAATATAATTATAAAGCCCATAGTAGAGCAAACAGAAGAAAATCTTGAAGAAACGGATGCAGTCAATGAAAAAAAGAAATTTTCTCCCGGGCTCACTTTACGGGATGTTGAAGGCCTTCGGCAAATCGTACCGGGAATTTCAAAAATAAGCCCGGAAATATTACTGGAAACATACGTGATAAAGAGCGGTGTACGAAGGTCTGCAAAGCTTGTTGGGGTTGAACCACAATATTTTGAACTAACAAATTTCATTCTGTCAAGTGGAAAAATATTCAGTGATAGAAATCTTGAATATGGTGATCCGGTATGTATTATTGGTCAGTCAATTGTATCAAAATTCTTTCCTACAGAAGACCCGATTGGAAAATCCATTAAAGTTGGTAATCAGTGGCTTACTGTAATTGGAGTCCTGGAAGCCAGGATCATTTCAGAAAAGAGCATATCCAACCTGGGAATTCGGGATTATAACATGGATGTATATGCTCCCATCCAAACAGTGCTGATTCGGTATATCAACCGTGACCTCATTACCCCGGGTAAGATCAGACAAGGAAATATAAGTAGCCGGGGTAGGGGGTTTATGATTATCAGCGGAGTTGGGGGGGGAGGTTCGGATGAGCAATCAAAAGCCGCGGTAAATTATCATCAGCTGGACCGGCTTGTTGTCCAGGTGGAGGAAACGGAATTGCTTACCCCTATCGCCGATGTTTTATCACGTTACCTCGTCCGGCGTCATTTTGATGTGGTTGACTATGAGGTAACCATTCCAGAATTACTGCTAAAGCAACAACAACGTACTAAACAGATATTTAATATCGTTTTAGGTGCAATAGCAGGTATTTCACTTTTGGTTGGAGGAATTGGAATTATGAATATAATGCTGGCTTCGGTATTGGAGAGGATCAAAGAAATTGGATTGAGGCTATCAATTGGAGCTAGAAAACAGGATATAGTTCTTCAATTCTTGTTTGAAGCCGTTATGATCAGTATTTCAGGAGGGATTATCGGTGTAATCCTCGGAATCTCGATGGCTGCTATAGTTTCAGAATTTGCAGAAATACCTACTGTTATTCTACCTTCTTCAATAATTCTCTCGTTTGGTGTTGCCGCAACAGTTGGATTAATTTTTGGAATAGCACCTGCCCAGAAAGCTGCAAATCAAGACCCTATTGAATCCCTTAGATATGAATAAGAAATATTTAATTGCTGCCTGCCTGATTTTAGGTTCATTGGTAAACAGCAGCGCCCAGAAAAATACTTATACACTTTTCGAGATTATACAATTAACCCGAACGCAATCACCTGCATGGCTAAGGGCAGAAACCAGAAAAGAGAACAACTACTGGCAATACAGGGCCTATTTATCGAATTATAGCCCGCAGCTTGGCCTGACGGGAACGCTTCCTAACTACCAGCGTAATTTCCTTCCTATCACCCAGCCCGATGGAAGGATTGAATACAAGGCTGTTTCGCAGAATAATGTTGACCTGAGACTTGGTCTGACCCAGTCCATTGGTGTAACCGGAACCACGATTTTTGCTTCTTCCAATATGAACAGGTTCGACGACTTTGTAAATGATTTTACGCAATTCAGCGGACAGCCGATTAATATTGGCTTTGTACAACCCATTCTCCAGTTTAACCAGCTTGCCTGGGATAAAAAAATTAAGCCGCTGGAGTATGAAACTTCCCAGAAGGATTACTTTGAAGAACTTGAGCAACTATCGGTGACTGCCACCCAGATATATTTTAACCTGATGCTCGCACAGGTTGAAATGCAGATTGCCCAAACGAATGTGGCAAACAATGATACAATTTATAAAATTGCCCAGGGAAGGTACCAACTTGGGAAAATTGCAGAAAACCTATTGCTACAGCTTGAACTTAATCTTTTGAATTCACAACTAGCCGTATCACAAGGTGAAGTGGATTTGCAAAATGCATCCCTAAATTTAAAATCATATGTGGGAATTCCTTCAGATGCCCAAATTGTACTCTCACTGCCTGAAACAATGCCCCAGTTTGAAGTGGATGAGAATGTTGCTCTATTGGAAGCAAAGAAAAACAATCCTGATCCAACTGATTTCAGACGAAGGATTTTGGTTGCGGAACAAGATCTGGCCCGCGCAAAGGGAACTACAGGTGTTCAATTTGACTTGTTTGGCCAGTATGGATTGAGTAACAGGGGGGCTACAATTGGCGAGGTGTACCAGGATCCACAAAATTCACAGCTTGTTCGATTGCAAATGAATGTACCTATACTTGATTGGGGAAGGGCAAAATCAACAAAAAAATCTGCGGAGGCATTTCTGAGGCTAACGGAATACCAGGTAGAACAAGACCAGCTTACTTTTGAACAGGAAGTGATCACCCAGGTCCGAAATTTCAATATGCTCCGCAAGCAGGTGACAGCCCGAAAAAAATCAGATGAGATTGCCCAGCAGGCCTATAATATTGCGTACCAGTTATATCTGATTGGAAAAATTACCATTACCGACCTAAACCAGTCACTGGCATCAAAAGATCAGGCTAAACAGAGGTATATTCAGTCATTGCGGGATTTTTGGACGGCCTATTTTCAACTTCGTCAGCTTACACTTTATGATTTTGAAAACAATTCACTGCTTGTAAGGGATATTGATCCGGGTAAGTAGTTTTCTTTTTAGTTGTCATGTGTTGTTGTAAATTGGCTGTGATAAACAACTGCTATCAGAACATACAGCACCATACTGATCATCGCGGTTTTCCTATCTGGTTTTATAGTAAGCCTTGCAAACGGACAAAATAAAACGGGCGCTACCGACTTAAAAAGCGGGGCATCGAAAAAGGATGCGCCAAAGGAGAAAAAGTTGCTATTTATTGTGAAAAATAGTAGTAAAGGTATTCTCTATGGAAACAAGTGCTTCAGGGATGTCCAGCATTCCATGGGATTCGAGTACCTGATACAACCCAAAGGGCAACCACTTAACAGAAATGAAGTTACCAGGAACTTACACAATTTTGGAGTAAAGTTTATTCTATTATTTAAAAATGCACCTTTTTGGTCAGTCCGTTTGAATAAACGGAAAAAAGAATGTAGAAAATTGTCTGGTGATTTTGTTGGTTAACTATTTGCCCAGGTAAGTAGTGGGTGTGAGTGCCTTCATTTCCTTCTTTATCGGATCGGTAACATCGAGTTGGTCAATAAATTCTATTAGTACTTCTCTGGTAATTTTATCATTCGTTCTCGTCAGGTCCTTCAGTGCTTCGTACGGATTAGGGTATCTTTCCCTGCGTAGTATATTTTGAATCCCTTCTGCCACTACGGCCCAGTTATCGTCCAAATCAGCCTGAATTGCCTCCAGGTTAATTTTCAGCTTTGAAATTCCTTTTTTTATGGAGTTGTATGCGATGATTGTATGCGCCAGTGGAACTCCGATGTTTCGCAAAACAGTTGAATCTGTTAAATCGCGTTGCAGCCGGGAAATTGGCAATTTGCTCGCTAAATGTTCAAATACAGCATTGGCATACCCAAGATTGCCCTCTGCATTTTCAAAATCAATGGGGTTAACCTTGTGAGGCATGGCCGATGAACCTACCTCATTTTTCTCAATTATCTGGGTGAAATAATTCATGCTGATGTATTGCCATACATCTTTGCAGAAGTCCATAAGGATTACGTTAACCCTTTTTTGTGCATCGCATAGGGCAGCAAGATGATCGTAGTGTTCGATTTGCGTTGTTGGAAAACTTCGCGTTAAGCCCAGTACTTGGCCTACAAAGTATTCACCGAAACCATGCCAGTCAGTTTCCGGATAAGAAGCAAAATGAGCATTGAAATTGCCCGTTGCCCCACCAAATTTAGCCGAAATAATATTGTTTTTGAGAAGAGTTGCCTGCTGTGACAGCCTTTCTTTAAATACTTGCAATTCTTTTCCCAGGCGTGTTGGTGAAGCTGGTTGTCCGTGCGTTCTGGCAAGCATGGGTACATCCTCCCATTGTTTTGATATTTTATCAATTACTCCAATCAGATCATCAAGGGCCGGGAACATATGATCTGATAATGCCTCTTTTATCGACATTGGAATTGCTGTATTGTTTATATCCTGCGATGTAAGGCCAAAATGTATAAATTCCCTGTATTCGCTTAATCCAAAGTCATCGAACTTCTTTTTCAAAAAGTATTCAACCGCCTTCACATCATGATTTGTGATCTTTTCAGTGTCTTTAATTTCCAGGGCATCCGACTCGTTGAAATTGATATATATATTCCTCAGTTGAATATAAAATTCAGTGTCAAATTCTGTTAGTTGAGGTAAAGGCAATTCACACAATGCGATAAAATATTCAACCTCTACACGTACCCTGTATTT